>NZ_CP019980.1:2837033-3144482 GCF_002982115.1 Lysinibacillus sphaericus
CAGTTCTTTGTTATGAACGGAGTCCTTATTTGTTTTCTTAAAGTATTCTAAATATAGTAAATCTAAAAGATAGAGCTGTGATATTTTTGCAGATAAACTGCCCCCTTGAAGTGGCCCTTCATTCGCGCCGCAAAGCAATGTAATATCAGAAAAACTTGTTAAAGGAGACTTGGCAAATCTCGTGATTGAAATAATTTTTGCCCCTCGTTCTTTTGCTACTTTTGCTACTTCAATTGTATCCTTCGTTGAACCCGAATAAGATATAAGCACAGCTACGTCTTGCTTTGTCATTAAAGCAGCAGACATAATTTGCAGATGTGAATCGAGCGAACACTCGGTTTTATTCGTAATTCTCATAAACTTGTTTTTGGCCTCCATTGCTGTCATTAAGGACGAGCCGACGCCAAAGAAGTGAATTCTTTGGGCATTAATCATGCACTCAACAGCTAGTGCAATATCCTGTTCCGATAGTAAATTAAAGGTTTCCGTTAGCGCTTGAACGTTTGAAGATAAAACCTTCGACGATAGTTCCACAATTGTATCTTGCATCGTAATGGCACTAGATAGTTGCGGGGTTTCATTATCGAGAGAAATGCTATGAGCTAACATAATTTTAAACTCCTGATAGCCTTTTAAATCCATCGTTTTACAAAATCGAAATACACTTGATTCTCCTACATGACACGCATCAGCCAAATCGGTAATCGACATGTAAATAACATCTTTAATATTTTCGAGAATATAATCAGCTACCTTTTTTTCCGTGTTAGTAAAAGAATTGTATCTCGAATGAATAAGTGAAAATATATCTTGTTTTGCCATTTTAATACTCCTTCTATTAATCGCCTCGTAAATGAAGTGACACAGCACCTAAAACGCCGGCTTTATTGCCAAGTGAGGCTTGCATAATTTTAACATCTGTGAAACTCTCCATCGTTAACGCTTTCACTTGATGTGCTATAATCTCAACAAGATGATCTTGCTCCATAACACCACCACCTATTATAATCGCTTGAGGATTAAAAATGTGAATGAAGGAAGTTAACCCTAATGCTACTTCTACTATCCAATCTTGAAAAACCTTTTCTAAGCTCTTTTCTCCCTGATGCATTCTTTCGAAAATGACTCTACCATTTATAAAGTCAGCGTTTATTTGCTGTGCTTTTTTTATTAAAGCCGTTGTCGAAGCGTACGTTTCATAACATCCTTGCTTACCACAGTTACACTTATTACCGAAAGGATGCGTAATCACGTGCCCAAATTCTGCTGCTAAGCCATTATGCCCTTTATAAATTTTAGAGTCTATGATAATGGCACCACCAATACCTGTACCATAAGTTAAACAAATAAAATCATGATAGTTCTGTGCTGCACCAAAATGCTTTTCCCCTAGGGCAGCTGCATTGACATCATTTTCAACTTTAACAGGCACTTTAAAATGCCTCTCGAGAATTTCCTTTAATTTAGTTCCCGTATAGTTTGGAATATTATCATTAGCATAAATAATAGAACCATCTGCACTATTAACCTGACCTGCCGTACTAATGCCTATTGCTTGAAAGCCTTGAAACTCATGGATTATCTTAATTAGTTTTTCAACTAAATACTTTCCGCCTTTGTTACTTTCCGTATCATATTCTTTAAATACTTCTAAGCGTCCATTATAATCTGCGATCCCTACTTTTATCGATGTTCCACCAATATCAGCGGCTAATATTTTCACTTGCATCATCCTTTAAAACACTATTCTTCTTCGTCTAGCAATCTTCACTATTGTATAGCCTGAACGAATCTTTTCGTAATTTCCATCGGTCTAGTGATTGCTGTACCGATCACTGCTGTATGAACACCTAAATCAAAAACGCGTTTCAATTCGTCTGGAGTCCAAATACCACCTTCTGCAATAACAGGAATCGGAAAACTTTGGACTAATCTTTTAATTAACTCTGTATCCGGCAATTTTTTATCATTTGTATATTCCGTATAACCACTTAATGTTGTACCTAAGCAATCAAACCCAAGTTCATAGGCCACTTTTGCTTCTTCATACGTGGAGCAATCAGCCATAAAAATTTGGTCTTTAAATGTTTCCCTAATTTTAGGGAAACATTCGCTGATAGTGGTGCCATCAGGTCGTATCCTTTTCGTGGCATCTAGCGCAATGATATCTACCCCCTCCTGATAAAGCAATTCAATCTCATGAGCAGTAGGTGTTATCACTACGTCGGACCCTTCACACGTCTTTTTTATAATACCAATAATCGGCAGTTCAACCATACGCTTAATTTCTCGAATATCTTCAATACTATTTGCCCGAATGCCCTTAGCTCCCCCAAGCATCGCCGCATAAGCCATTTTCCCCATAATAAAAGGGCTGTGAAGAGGTTCTTCTGGAAGTGCCTGACATGAAACAATCAGTTGTCTTTTAATACCGTCAAATACTTTTTGTTTTTTATTCATTTGCATACATCTCCATGGATAAACATTTACTTATCTGCTCCAATCGTTATTCCTTTTGTAAAGTACTTCTGGAAGAAAATAAATATCAGTAACATCGGAATTGCTGCTACAGTAGCACCAGCCATCTTATAAGCAAAGTTAGGATTTAAATCTTGCATTAAGGTTGCGATTCCTACCATTAATGTTTTGGAATGAACGTCTTGCCCAACAACAAGTTGCCATAAATAGTCGTTCCAAACTTGCACAAAGTTAAGAATAAATAAAGCACCTATACCCGGTTTAACTAATGGCAACATAATCTTAAAAAATATACGGAATTCGCTTGCGCCATCGATTTTGGCCGCTTCTCTTAATGAATCTGGAATGGTATCAAAAAATCCTTTTAGTAAAAATACCCCGAAGGCTGTTGCGACATTAGGCCAAATCATACCACTTAATGTATTGACCATATTCATATCTTGAATAATTCTAAATAGCGGAACAATCATAACCTCTTTAGGTATCATTAAACTTGAAATAAAAATAATGAAAATGATGTTTTTCCCTTTAAATTTCAATTGGGAAAAGGCATAGGCCGCAAGTGAACTAACAACAATTAAAGCAAATGTGGACATTAAAGCTACAAACAAACTATTATAAGTCCATATAAAAGCTGGCTGATTGTTAAATACATCTACATAGTTACTAAAGTTTAAGCTTTTTGGAAACCAATCTGGTGGCATTTTTACTACATCCGCACTGTTCTTAAAGGAACTTGTCACAAGCCAATAGAGCGGGAAAAGACTTAAACCGGCAAAAAATAGTACAATGCAATTTGTTATGATTTCTATTTTTTCTCTTTTCCTCTTGTTGTTATTTCTTCGCATACTCGTTCACCTCTAATTCTTCTTGAGCATTGTTCTTAGCTGTGGCGTAGATAACACTAATGTAATGAGGAACATAATTACACCTACTGCAGAAGCAATACCAAGCTGATTATACTTAAATGCATTATTGTATAAGTAATACATGAGTGTCGTAGAGGCGTTGTTTGGCCCTCCACCTGTTAATAACTGAATAACGACAAATATTTTAAGTACTGCGATAATATTCATAATAATAATGTAAATCGTCGTCGGTTTAACCATTGGAATAATGATTTTGAATATGATTTTCATGCGACTTGCACCATCGACTTCAGCCGCTTCAAAAAGTTCCTTTTGCACCCCAATCATAGAGGCAATATAAAGGATAATGGCCTGCCCCACATTTGTCGCAAATGTAACGAAAATAATGACTGGTAATACCCAATTCGTATCCCCTAAAAAGTTGACGGAGGCTAGTTCCATTTTTCTTGCTATAAAAGGAATAAGTCCATTTGCAGGGTTTAGCAAAAAGCTCCATATCATACTCATAACAACCGCCGAGACCATTACCGGAATATAATATGCACCTTGTATAAAAGACACATATTTCGCATTTTTATCAAATACAGTAGAGGCAACAAACAGGGCAAAAAACACCGTCAGCGCGACAATACATACTACAAAAATAACGGTGTTGATTGTAGACTGAACGAATACAGGATCACTAAATAATTTTTTATAGTTAGCAAAACCAACAAACACTTCATCTTGATAATTTATTTTAAATAAACTTAAACGGATTCCTTCTATAATAGGGTAAACTAAAAATATAAGAAAAAGTAAAATTTGAGGTGCGATAAACAAGTAACCTGTCATATTTTCTTTAAACGATTTTTTATTGATTTTCATCGCTATCATTTACCTTTCTACAATTTAAGCCCCAGCATCTAGGGGCTTAAATTGTTGTAAAGTTATATACACGCCATGCTATTTTTTATAAATTACAGAATCTGCTTTTGATTCTTCAATTACCTCATTGCCTTTTGTTTCATAATCTTTCACAGCCTGCTCCGCCGTTTTTCCACCCGTGTATAGTGCTTGTAGTTCTGGATATAAAACTTGTCTTAATTGGCTGTAGCCCGGTACGTTACCTGTGAAGTTAAACATGTAAGGGTCGTTAGCAGAATACGCCTCGAAATAAGGCTTTTCAGATTTGAACTCGTTGGCAACTGATGTTCTAACAGGTACACCATTTTTAGAAGCCTTGACAAGTTCAGCATCTGTGGAAATAAATTTCACAAAATCTTTACTAACTTTTATTCTCGTTTCATCTTTTGTGTCAAATACAGTTGCACCCGTTACATACGTGAACGATAATGGATCGCCACTTTCAGAAGGAATGTTTGCTAGTCTTATATCAAACTTAGGCGCTTTTCCACTTTCCATATCAGCCTTTGCGTTATTGAATAATATTGCGTTAGTAAAACTAATTGCAAGCTGTTGATTTTGGAACATCGCATTCACGTCATTTGAAGAAACAGATTCTACCCCTGGATTTGTTAAGCCATCATCGTAAATTTTCTTTAACCAATTGGCTGCTTTCACACCGTTAGCATCATCAATGATTAAATTGCCGTTGTTATCAAAAAATGGATTGCCAAACATTCTTAAATAAGCAAGATTCCAAGTATCACCTTGATTATTTAACGCATATAATCCCATAGGGTACGCATTGGAATATTGATCTTTCGGTATATCGGACTTTAACTTGTTTAATATGTTTTCATAGTCAGCTAGTGTCCAAGTTTTAATTTCATACTCTCCACCAATGTACTCGTCAAGTCCTGCAGCTTTAAACATGTCCGCATTGTAAGCTAAAGTACCTGGGTTATGCGAGAACGGGAAGAAGTACACATCTTCACCAAATGTCACACTGTCCCAATAACCTTGAGCAATATCTTTTTTTGATTGCTCATCCACAATATCATTTAATGGTACTAATGCTCCTCTATGCGCGTAGTCTCCCATGGCAAATACACTTTCAAAGAACACATCTGGAGGTGTTCCACCATTCAGATTGACATTTAATAGCTCATCTCGTTGCTCCCCTGCAATTACCTCTACATTCACCTTAACGTTATGCTCCTTATACTCAGCAGCGAAACGCTCCCCTGCATGTTTGAAGAAGCTATCATAATCTGCTCCATTTTCAGAAGCATCTAAAACCCCTTTCCATTGCGGAGTTAACCATACTTTTAGCTCGACCACATCAGATGAACTAGAGCTAGATTTTGAACTATCAGTAGAATTACTTGTACATCCTGCTAGCACTGAAAGTACAAACAAGATTGCTATTGCAGTTGCGAAATAACGCCTTTGAAACATAAACGACTCCCCCTTATGAATGTCATTAAATTAAAATTGCCTATATGAAAGACAAGCTTTTTATTAGCTTGTGTCCTCCCCTATGTGAAATTACACTTGTAATTATCGACAACCTTTATTACTAACGGTTGACCTTTTCAAGTGGACTACCCTTTATACTTTTGGATGGCGTTGTCGATTAACGCTTTAATACTAGCGATTTTATTTAAATCGTCACCCGATACCGGCTCTAATGGAGCTCTGACACTGCCTATATGAACCCCGTTTTGTTTTAAAATTTCTTTAATCGTGGAATATAGAGAACCATTTAACGAACATAAAGCAACGATAATATCATTAATATCATGTTGAATTTTTCTAGCATTCGCGAAATCCCCTGCTGACACAAATTTTTCTGCCATTAAAAATAGCTCAGGCATTACGGCATATGTTCCACCAATTCCGCTATCAGCACCGATTATTCTGCCTGAAACGTATTGCTCATCAGGCCCATTAAAGACGATAAAATTGTCACCGGCAGTAGCCTTAAATCTTTCAATATCCATAACAGGCATAGAAGAATTTTTTACCCCTATCACTTTTTCATTTTCTATTAGTTTTTTAAAGAGATTGAGTGAAAGGTCAAAACCTGTCGTTTGTGGGATATTGTAAATAATAAATGGCATTGTCGTTGCATCCATAATTTCCGTCCAATACTTATAAACCGAACTTTCTGAAAATTTAAAGTAAATAGGTGGAATGGCCGAGACAGCATCATAGCCTAATTCTTCTGCATATTTTGCTAAAATTACACTATCCCTTGTTGATGGTGCCCCCACATGTGCGATTAATGTAAGCTTCCCTTTTAGTTGGTGTGCCACATATTTTAGGGTCGCTTTTCTTTCTTCTAAGCTGTGATAAATACATTCTCCTGAACTTCCACCAACGTAAAGCCCTTTAACACCTTTTTTGTATAAATAGTTACACAATTCTTTCGTTCTACTTTCAGATATTTCTCCTTGCTCATCATAACAAGCATAAAAAGCAGGAATGATTCCTTTATACTTTTCTAAATTCACCTTTGAACACCACCTAAAAAGTTTTTATATCATTGTCCGTTGACAAAACACCACGAAAATAGCATGTTTTAATGCCCCTATTTTCGAAATGATAAAGCATGGCATTAACCTCTTGCGTTTTTTAAATGTCATTACTGTTAACGCTTACAAGTAATATTATAACAAGTCAAAAAAGTTGTAAATAATTTTCTTTATTTTTTTAATTTACGGAGAAAAATTCCACCTTCGTAAACAATAATAAAAAACTACTCCTTATAGACATGACCGAAATCTATTTAAAAGGACCGATATAAAAGGCTTCAGACTAGCCCACTTGATGTCTAGAAGTATTTAAATTGTTTTACAGATGGAGATACGATTGTTTACAATCAGTCTAAAAAGGAGAAACCAATGCTTAAGAAATTAGAAAATTATTTTCAGACTGCCTTTACAACTACATATAATGCACAAGACAACAGTAAATATTGGTTTATGACAGAAGATAATTGTAAATTTGGCATCGTCAAAACAGCCCTTTCAGATGCCGAACGTAATCTTTTACTGACTTTATTTCTTCCCATAGATAATACGATAAATGGACAAAATAACTCTAGCGTTCAACAAAAATGGTATGATTTTTTAAACAACGATGGAAAAGAGCTACCCTTTTTACAAGGTGTAAAAACTTTGCGTTTTTGCTATTTCTATCTCAAACAACCTATTGATGATTTACATAATTTTAAAGAGGCCATTACAGGAGGATTTCAGCAACCGGTAATACTTATGATGGACGATACACATGGCATTATCGTAGATGAAAAGCCCCAAGTCGTTTTTGATAAAGAGGCATTTAGCCAACTAAGTGATACATTAACAAGTGATTTTTTTGTTAAAATTTATAGTTATATCGGTCAACTGCATCAAGCTGATTTATTCGTAAAAGAAAAGTTTAGCTATGAATACCAATGTTTCAAAGCGATCCATCGATTCGCTGATCGTGAAAAATCACTCACATTTCACGAAGCATTGCCTTTACTACTCATTCATGCTCCATCACTCGTTAACAAAAACATACTTTCCAATTTGTTTGTTGAAAGTATGCAAGGGGAGGAGATGCTTGATACAATTCAAGTCTTTTTACAATGTAATTTAAACGCGTCTTCGACTGCAAAAAAACTTTATATTCATCGCAATAGCCTACAGTATCGATTGGATAAGTTTATAGAAAATACAGGAATCGATATTCGATCCTTTGCCAATGCCGCATTTGTTTCACTCGCTATGTTGTTGCTAAAATCAGAAAATTATTAATAGTTGTTCAATGTGCCCAATGATATTTTGTGTAATGTATACATATACATTTTGCATAATTTTCTCTTATACTCTAAAAAACCATTACAAGGGAGATGAACCAAATGGCAGAACTAAAATTACAACATATTTATAAAATCTATGATAAAAATGTCACGGCAGTAAAAGATTTTAATTTGGACATTGAAGATAAGGAATTCATTGTTTTCGTAGGTCCTTCAGGTTGTGGTAAATCTACCACATTACGTATGGTCGCGGGTCTCGAAGAAATTTCTCAGGGAGATTTAATCATTGATGGAAAACGCATGAATGATGTTGCACCAAAAGATCGTGATATCGCCATGGTATTCCAAAACTACGCCCTTTACCCACATATGAGCGTATATGAAAATATGGCATTTGGATTAAAACTGCGCAAATTACCGAAAGATGAAATTAACCGTCGTGTCAACGAAGCCGCACGCATTCTAGGTCTTGAGGAATATTTAAATCGTAAACCGAAAGCACTTTCGGGCGGTCAACGGCAACGTGTGGCATTGGGACGTGCCATTGTTCGGGATGCGAAAGTATTTTTAATGGATGAGCCTTTATCGAACTTAGATGCCAAGCTACGCGTTCAAATGCGTGCAGAAATTACTAAACTTCATCAACGCCTACAAACAACAACGATCTATGTTACCCATGACCAAACGGAAGCTATGACGATGGCAACGCGCCTCGTTGTTATGAAAGATGGTATTATTCAGCAAGTAGGAGCACCAAAAGAAGTTTATGAGCAACCTAAAAATGTTTTTGTTGGCGGTTTTATCGGCTCCCCTGCCATGAACTTCTTTACGGGTACGCTTACCGATGGCAAACTCAACATTGGCAGTACTTCTATTGCTATTCCACAAGAAAGAATGAAATACTTACTAGCGCAAGGCTACAACCATAAAGAAATTATAATGGGCATACGTCCAGAAGATTTCCACGATGAACAGGCGTTTATTGAATCATCGCCAGGGTCTAGAATCGAGGTAACGATTGAAGTGGCGGAATTAATGGGGGCTGAAATCATGCTCTATTCACAGGTCGAAGGGCAGCAATTTATTGCACGTGTGGATTCACATGCCAATGTTAAACCTGGTCAAGTTATCCCACTAGCACTCGATATGAACAAAGTCCACTTCTTCGATAAAGACACTGAAAACCGAATTATTCCAGGTGATAACAAACATAACGAAGACAATGAGGGCAATGAAACACCACTTGTTGTAAACTAAAAAAGGCGACTAATAACCAAAAAAGTGTTAGATTGGGCGCAATCAATCTAACACTTTTTACACGGTCATTGCTGTTTGCTACGGCGTTGCTTTTATGAACACATATATGAATGCCACTATCATCACTCGTATATTCTTATAATGTAATTTACCTCAGAAAAAGTCTCTATCCCATTTGTCCTCACTTAGCCCGTCTTTTGAGGGAACATCCAGCCGTTTCAATGAAAATGCGCTTTACAGTTGCTAGATTATTTTGTAGGCTTATCCATAATAGAACGAAGAAAATGCTACAAGAACAATCAAACGGATTTCTCCATAACATAACAAGAGGTGATGTGTATGACGGACAAAGTAACTGCATTTAAACAGGCATTAGGGAATTATCCAACAGGTGTCACAGTTGTTACAGCTTGCAATAATCTAAATGAACCGATTGGCTTAACGGTCAACTCCTTTGCATCGGTTTCCATAGATCCGCTTCTCATTCTATGGTCATTGGACAAAAAATCACAACTACATCCATTTTTTAGTACTACAGAAAAATTTGCGGTCAATATTTTAGCGTATGAGCAAACACATTTATGTACGGTATTTTCAAGTAAAATCGCTGACAGATTTGCGCAAGTTCATTGGTCTACTTCTGCACATGGTTTACCTATTTTGCATGATACGTTAGCTACGCTACAATGCGAAACATATAATAAAATTGATGCAGGTGACCATACGATTTTTATTGGGCAAGTTTTACAAATTGATAATAGACAGAAGGAACCTTTGCTCTATCACCGTAGACATCTTGGACAAATTCCAACGAGCTTTTACGAATAATCTGGTTTAAGTAGGTATTTCAAATTTCCCCTTTGAGATACCTTTTTTAACGTTTTAAAATCGCTGCTCATCGCAAGATTACGAGTGTAAAAGGAGTGAAACGATTATCATGCCCGATTATAGAAATATACTTGTCCCTTTATTATTCGTTTTCATTATTGCAGGTTGTACAAGCTTAGAAAAACAAAAAATTGAAGTTCAAAAAATGGCAGAAGACGGAGCTTATGAGGATTTTAAGGAAATTACCCATTCCAAAGAGGTAAAAGCGGTTAAACAAATACTACATCATGCTGACTGGGAGAAACGAAAAGTCGATATGGCAAGATTGCCAGACTATGAGTTTATATTTCAATTTGTTAATTCCAATACCAACGCAAAAGCCATCACTTATGCCGTTTGGATTGCTCCAAACAAAAACACACTAGAGGTCGTACAAGGTGAACAGCAATATGTTCATTTGAACGAAAAGGATTCTAGCACTTTGTTCGAAGCATTAACAGACAGTAAACTAGCAGATGTCAAATAAAGAAACATTTAGTGCGTTTTTTCGTTTATCGATTTTTAGTGTAAGACTACCTATGTGGCGTCAAAGGGCGCTTTTAAGGTAGTCTTTTGTTGAGTCTTCCGCATTCTATTAAAACTTTACTTTTTCTGTGGAAATCTTTGCTTTTCAAGTCGATTAATTTGTACAATCACACCATCTTGAATGGTAATTTGCACTTCACCAAATTCTAAATTTTGAATGGCCTTCGCAATCACTTCTAATTTCTTATCATCAATCTTAGACAGTTGAGACATACGATACACCCCTTCTTTTTTCACTTTTTGTATAAAAGACATTCAAGCATCAAAATGACTAGTTCTCTTATCTCTAAAGATAGTACTGAATTTGCATTTTACTCTCCTAGCTTCAGTACTACGTTTCTTGGAAATAATTCTATAATTCAGAAAACCTATTGTCAATATAAATATTATAAAACCTAGCTGAATACTTTGTAATTAAGAAAAAAGTTTCATTTTTCCCTTACAATTCCATATTTTTAATACCTTATTTCATCAATAGTGTTAGTGGCAAGTGGTAAATCACCTTTACTTTATTCATATTTTGGAACGGAATGATGTATGACAACAAAAAAACTGTGCAGAATATCATCTTCTACACAGTTTGTTGTTATACATTTTGTAAGTAATTCATCAATACTTTTGCCGTTTCTTGTTTGCCAATTACTTTGATGGGATCACCTTGTGCAGGTACAATCCAATGAGGCTCTTGACCACCGTACAGCGATTGCGAGCTATTAGCAACCATGCATTGTGCGTTCGCCGTTTCCATACGAAGACGTGCACGCGATAGTAAGAACTGTTCATCCTCTGTTGCCTCTAGCTTAAAGCCTACTAACGTGACATTCGGTTGCCAGCCCTTTATTTGTCCTAACACTTTCGGTGCTTTTTTAAAGTGAATAATAGGAGGCTCGTCGGACGGCATTTTACCCGCACCTTCCATGAGATTGCCCGATTGATCGTAAACTTTATCAATTACCCAATCAGAGCCGGCCGCTGCCATGATCACGATATCTACTTGTCCTTCCTGTACCGCATGGCGAACCTTGTCACCTAAATCTTCAATCCCCTCAAAGCGTACAGTACGCATTTTATCTTGGTTAACTGGAAGTTGTGCAAAATAGCCATGCATATAGATAACATCTGCCCCAGCTTCTAATGCTGCTTCAGCCAAATAGCAGCCCATCGTCCCCTTCGATAAATTCGTATGCCCGCGCACACGATCCCATTTTTCAAGTGTTCCCCCACTTGTAATGAGTACGGTTTTTCCTTGTAATGTCCCCACTCACACTCACCTTTTCTTTTCAAACTATCATGAAATACTAAGCTTTCTTCATGTTCTATTTTAACGTAAAAAGTTAAAATAACCTATTTCTTATTTTGTTCTTTCAGCCAAGCACTTAAAATTTCCGCAAATTTTTTTGTCACTGGTGAGGCTTGGTGTTTCATTGCCAGCCCAATTGTTCGATAACCACCTTGTTTTAACGGGATGGCCTTTAATGAAGACGGCAATCGATTAATAACTAAGCGAGGTAAAATACTAATTCCTAAATGATGCGAAATCATTGAAATAATTCCTACTTCCTCTGACAGCTCAAAGCGGATGTTTGGTTTCACATGATACTGCTCTAAAAGAACTTTTACATCATTGGTACCCCGATATGACGTCATTATAAAAGGCATATCCTCTAATTCAGCAATATCAATTTCTGCTCGGTTATAGAGAGAACTTTGATTGGAAACGATACATAAAAGAGGGTCTTGTACTAACTGGATAAATTGGAATTGTTCCGATTTTTGACCATTTAAAAACCCAGCATCCACAACACCGCTTTGTAACCACTGTTCGATTTCATAATAATCGCCTTCGCGCAATTCTACTTGTATGCCTGGAAACTGATTGTCCATAATACGAATAATTTCGGGCATCCAATTGGATGAAATACTAGAAATAACACCTATTCGCAATTTACCACGGGTCACACCAAGAATATGGGCCGCTTCTTGCTGTAATAATTCATTTGCATCGAGAACTTGACGCATCGCACGCAGCATCGTTTGTCCTTCGCTCGTTAATGTTACACCTGTTCGACTTCGATGGATTAGTGCAAATCCACATTCTTTCTCTAAGCTTGAAACAGCATGACTAACTGCCGATTGGGTTAATCCAAGCGCATCAGCTGCTTTTGTAAAACTCGATACTTCAGCAACTTTATTCAAAATCTCGTATTTGACTAAACTCATTCACTTTCCCTCTTATACATGAATTTTTTTAATATTAATCATTATAAACATTCGTTTTACTAATCACAATACAAGATATATAGTAAATTTTAGTATAAAACTGTTTTAGTACACAGATTGAAGGTGGCATAATGAGTAATCAAGGAAAAGCAAATTTACTAATGGTAATTGTAACAATGTTTTGGGGATTGTCTTATACGTTTATGGTTATGGGGCTTGAAACATTGGCTGTTTATAATGTGGTAGCGTTACGTTGTATTATCGCATTTTTTGCAGCAGGCATACTCTTTTATAAACGCATGATCAAAGTCGATTTCAAAACATTAAAATACGCAGCTATTCAAGGTTTGCTTTTATTCATTGTGTTTGCACTTAGCTTATTCGGACTGGAGACTACTTCCGTTTCCAACGCAGGATTTATTTTAAGTCTGACAGTTGTGCTAGTGCCTATATTCAGTAGCTTTATCGACAAAAAATTGCCTTCAAAAGCTGTTAGTTTTGCGATTGTTAGCACAATGATTGGTATTACTGTATTAACTGTACAACATTCATTTACTTTCCAAACAGGCGATATTTTAGTCGCTATTGCTGCGTTAAGCTATTCAATTTATCTGCTGTTAAACGGTCGATTTACTCGTAGCGTAGAGTCGATTTCATACGGCATCTATCAACTCGGCTTCGCTGGATTGTATGCACTTGTTTTAACGCTACTTTTTGAAACACCAACACTTCCAAATTCTACTACTTCATGGATTGCCATTTTAGGGCTTGGTATTATTTGTAGCGCATTTTGCTTTGTTGGCCAAACTGTTGCACAACAGTATACATCTGCTACACATACAGGGCTTATCTTTTCATTGGAGCCTATTTTTGCCGCGATGTTTGCCATGATGTTTATCGGTGAGGGGCTTACGGTTAAATTACTGATTGGTGGTAGCTTTATTTTAATCGGCAATCTTGTTGCCCAACTGGAACATCTTCACCTTTTACGCTTTATAAGAAAACATGAACAGGAAAAAGTGATGCATTAATCAATACGAAAAGAGTGAGATTGACCATAATCAATCCCACTCTTTTCTATTATCTGCTGCTCTGCCCACTCGGTGAGCGCTTTCCGCGACAATAATCATTTATCGTTAACTACAAATATCTTCTTATTTGTTCCGCATCATTCATACGCTCTTCAGCCTTTAAGCGTTCCTCACGTTGAGCTGGTGTCTCATCCACAATCGATTCAGGTGGCGTGACACGTGTATCCAGCGCATCCAGTTGTGCACGTTGTGATTCGACGCCAAGTGTAGCCGATGTTGGATCGATGTTGTCATCATGTTCTGCATATAATACAATGGCCCCTTCTTCCACAAGTTGTGCGTAATATGCTGTCTGACCCTCTGTCAAATCAAAACGTTTTAATCCTTCTGTGACCGCTGTTTCTCCTGTAAACCATGATTTAATTTGGTCAAACCAATTACCAGCTTCGTGGGTTTTCACATCAGCGTTCCATTTGACATCTTCCAAATCGCTAGCTTCTCTTGCAATAATATGGATTTCATCCGTGTGGTAACCTTCCATGCGCATACATTTTAAAATGTGAAACATCTCTTCTCTCGTATGTGCAACTTCAATTTTTGGGTTTTGTTCATTCATCATGTTCAATTCCTCCTAATTTGTAAGGCTTACTATGTATGTACCCCGACACTTTAAGAAAAAACCCTTTTTATGCATCCTTTATACAACTGTAATAATTGTCATCTCAATTATTATTCTGTTGCCTGTTTGTCATATTGCCTGTCCTCCCAAAATTAAAAAAACACTTGGAGCTTTAACTAAACTCCAAGTGCTCTGTATTTTAAGCGCCTTTTTTATCAAGAAAGGCTTTTAACATCCAAGTATGTTTTTCAAGGGATTGATACATCGCATTCAGCAAATCTTCTGTACGGTCATCGCCTTCTTCTGCAGCAAGCTGCATCGTATTATTGATAGCTTGCATTTGCTTTTCAAAGTCAGAAATAGTAGTTGCGACCATTTCCTCTGCTGTCTCTTTTCCCGTTGCTTCTTCTACATAGGATAACTCAAGGTATTCTTTTAAAGTAGCGACAGGCTCGCCACCTTTGGATAGAATACGTTCAGCCGTATCATCAAAATTTAATGTAACCTCATTGTATAATTCTTCAAATTTTGCATGGAGTGTAAAAAAGGCATTCCCGGTTACATACCAATGATAGTTATGTAGTTTTGTATACAGTACCGACCATGTTGCTACGAGTTTATTCAATTCCTTGTTTAAATCTTGTGGCATAATTACCCCTCCAAATTATTGTTATTTTTATAATTTCAGTATGCAATATACTGTCGAACCCTGTCAAGTAGACACCTTAAATAAAATAAAAAATAACAAAAAGGGTAAAAATCTTAATACACTATGTACGATTGGCATCCAAATAAAAAGAACTCTACATTGAGTACTTTGAACAAGCATACTTGATAGAGTTTGTTAAAGCATTATGTCCTTAAATTACGTATAATGGAATAAAAACGTTGGATACATCTTGCCAAAAAGGAGACTCTATGAATATTACATTAAGCCAATTGACATACGTTGATATGGAAAGTTTATATACATTCGAGCTTACTAATCGGGCTTATTTCGAAAAAATGGTACCTAGTCGTGGTGATGATTATTATGAATTTAATAATTTTCAAAAGCAAAACCTTATGCTAATACATGAACAAGAGCAAGAACGATCTTATTTCTATTTAATCAAAAATGAACTTGGACAAATCGTTGGGCGCATCAATTTAACCGATATAGATAAAAAACAACTGTTAGGTCATATCGGTTATCGAGTTGGCGATGAACATAGCAGCAAGGGCATTGCTAATAAAGCGTTAAAGTTATTATTAACAATCGCGAGCAATAAAGGCATTCGACAAATTGCTGCGAAAACAACAACAAACAATATAGCTTCACAAAAAGTATTAGAAAAAAATGGATTTATATACACTGGCACAAGTTCTGAAGAGTTTGCAATGAATGGACAAAAATTAAAGTTTGTTTATTATAATTGGAACGATTCGGAGGCAAGCCGTTTGTAACAATAAGGTTTATTTAATCCTAGTATCACTTAAAATAGTAACTACTTCAACAAAGGGTTATAGCCAAAATATAGTAGTAGACGAAATAAACCGAATGCAAATTATATGTACTACAAGCGTCCTTCATTTTAGCATTCGGTTTATTAATTTAGTTTATATATTTTTAGCAGTATTCCGCAATTTCTAAACTACAATCAATACTATTCCTCATTGAATAGATTTCCAACAGGATTTTTTAGAGTTGGGGTAGGCTGTGGTGCGTCCATTTGCATACTTTGTGATGGCGAAGCAGCTAGTTTCATCAATCGATAAATCCGTTTATGATTAAATTGTTTATTGTATTTATGGTTTAGATGTAGCTTCATTTTGCGATAGCCAAATTTTGCTTGTCCCTTTTCATGTAGCGCGTTTATTTCTTTTAAAATCTCGTTATTTTCAAGCTGCCTTTTTGTTGGTACGCGCTGTGTCCATTTATAATAAGCTGAGCGTGCAATTCCTGCGCATTCGCATAGTAGCGAGATAGAGTAGTGGTCGTTGTGATGCAATGCTTGAATGGCTGTATATTTATTTACATAACTCTCCTCCCTTCGATATCCTCTAGCTTTTTTAGCAATGCATTTTCTGTACGTAGACGTTCATTTTCGCGTTCAAGATATTTTATTTCTTCTTTAAATTGTTCTTCTATTGTACGCTCCTGTTCTTTTTTAGTTCGCCCGCGTTTATCTTGTAGCGATGCTTCGTCACCCGCTTCATATTTTTTAACCCATTGGTAAACTTGTTGGTACGACACTTGAAACCTATCTGCAGTAAGTTGGTAGTTTTTATCATGCTTTAAACAAAAGAAAACGATTTGAACTCGTTCCTCTAATGTCGTTTTTCTTCCCTTTGGCATCAGTTCGGCTATCCTTTCAGCAATTCCTTTTTATACTATTATAATAGTTAGAACAATAAACGAGAACAGAATAGTAAAGCAATATATTGTAAAAACCCCCTTCTTTAACAGAAGAGGGTTTTACTTACGTATTATCTTTATTCAATTGTTCCGCTTCTTCCAAACTTTCTTCTGCTCTTAACCGATGCTCTCGTTGCTCAGGCGTCTCGACATGATCAATCGTATCAATAAATGGTTCAGGCGCAGTAACGCGAGGTTCAAGTGGATTATGCCAATAGCGATTTTCCTCTTGATCAATCGCTATTGTTACTGGGGTATCTGTGTTGGCCTTCTCGCCAAACACAACAATAGCACCATGCTCTACAAGTTGTGCATAATAGGCCGTTTGCCCCTCACTTAAATGAAAACGTTTGACGCCTTCTTTTACAGCAGATTCACCTGTAAACCATGATTTAAACTGATCGAGCCAATTGCCTGCCTCATGCGTGTGTATATCTGTTTCCCATTTAATGTCCGCAAATGGCGTAGCGTCCTTCGCAATAATATGAATATCATTCGTGTGAAAACCTCGGTTATGCATTTGTTTTAATATTTCTAGCATTTCCTCTTTCGAGTGTGCCACTTCAATATATGGATTTTGTTCATTCATGCAATATATGTCCTCCTATTTTTAATGGCCACTCCATACTTATTCGTATCAGAGGAACTGCCTTTACTGTTTTTTTGTCTTCCTTTTAAAGTTATTCGTTCAGGAATGCTTTTAACATCCATGCATGTTTTTCAAGTGACTGATACATAGCGTTTAATAAGTCTTCCGTTCGATCGTCGCCCTCTTCTGCCGCAAGCTCCATCGTTGCGTTTAAAGCTTTCATCAACTTTTGGAAATCAGAAATTGTTGTAGCAACCATTTCTTCCGTTGTTTCTTTACCTGTTGCTTCTTCTATATAAGAAAGCTCCAGATGCTCTTTTAAAGTAGCTACTGGTTTGCCATCTTTGGATAGAATACGCTCTGCGATTTCATCTAAATTTAATGTTGTTTCATTATATAATTCTTCAAATTTTTCATGCAGTGTAAAAAAGGCACTGCCTGTTACATACCAATGGTAGTTATGCAATTTTGTATACAGTACAGAGTATGTTGCTACTAGCTTATTTAGTTGCTTGTTTAAATTTTGTGACATAATATCTCCTCCAATAATTCATACTAGCCTTTAGTATGCGTTACTTTGTACTCTGGCTATACTTCATTTTTCCCTACTGACACAATTTCAAACACGTTCTGCTTCTTTTTTTAAAAAAATCATGATTTCGCTAGGCTACTAAAATCTTATTCTTCCCCCTGCAATTATTTCACTTTTCGAAATAGTTTCGTTATAATGGAATCACTTACGTTAAAAGGGGTGTTCTGACATGGAAGTATTACCATTAAGGAAAGATGTTGCAGTGGAAGAAACGTGGAATTTACAGGATTTACTTGAAAATGACGCTGATTTTGAACCTGCATTAGCTCAGTTTGTAGAAGATGCAGTAAAATTTGAAAGCACCTATAAGGGGAGCATTACGGATGCGCAAAAGGTAATTGAGGTACTGACAGCCTTTGAAGCATTACAAGTAGGCATTATCCCTCTGGGAACCTATGCGAGCTTAAATA
This sequence comes from Lysinibacillus sphaericus, assembly GCF_002982115.1. Taxonomy (GTDB): domain Bacteria; phylum Bacillota; class Bacilli; order Bacillales_A; family Planococcaceae; genus Lysinibacillus; species Lysinibacillus sphaericus. Next base: position 2,855,606 of record NZ_CP019980.1, read on the forward strand.
TACAGGCTGATCGTACGGATGACGTTGCACAAATGCGCGCAGCAAAATTTAGCACGGCGATTGGAAAAATTAGCAGTTCCATCGCATTTGTGAATAGCGAATTGCTTGCATTAGACGAAACCATTTTAGAGCAAGCTGCAGCGTCAAGTCCCCTATATAATCGCTATATCACACAACTGTTAAAGCAAAAGCCTCATCAACTACATCCTGAAGTAGAAAAAACGCTTGCTGCTTTGCGTTCTACATTCGACGCACCTTATGAAATTTATAACACGACAAAGCTCGTGGATATGCATTTCGGGGAGTTTGAGGCAAATGGCAAAAATCATCCACTTAGCTATGTGTTATTCGAAAATGATTGGGAACTTGAAAGCGATCCAACGATACGTCGAGCAGCATTCAATGCCTTTTCTAACAAGCTTCGTGAGTATCAACATACTACGGCAAAAGTATATAACACGCATATCCAGCAAGAGAAAACAATCGCCGATTTACGGGGCTTCGACTCTGTCATTGACTTTTTATTATTTGACCAAGATGTCGATCGTTCGCTTTATAATCGTCAAATTGACCTTATTACAAAAGAGCTTGCCCCACATATGCGTCGTTATGCCAAGCTTGTACAAAAAGCGCATGGCTTAGATAAAATGACGTTTGCTGATTTAAAAATATCACTCGATCCAAGCTATGATCCAAAATTAACAATGGCAGAAGCAAAAGATTATGTTGAAAAATCATTAGCTGTAATGGGTAAAGATTATGAGGAAATGATTGAAAGGGCGTTCAACGAGCGCTGGATTGATTACGCACCAAATAAAGGAAAATCTACAGGCGCATTTTGCTCAAGTCCCTACGGTAGCCATCCGTACATTTTAATGTCATGGAATGAGCGTATGAACGAGGTATTCACACTAATCCATGAGCTTGGTCACGCCGGTCATTTTGTTAATGCACATGCACATCAATCGTATTTGAATAATCGCCCTTCCCTCTACTTTATCGAGGCACCATCTACAATGAATGAAATGCTATTAGCAAACTATTTATTGACACATAATGATGATAAACGCTTTAAACGTTGGGTTATATCAAACATCGTATCGAAAACATATTATCATAACTTCGTCACACATTTACTAGAGGCAGCATACCAACGTAAAGTATATGAACTAGTGGACGCTGGCGAATCAGTGAATGCTACAGTATTGAATCAATTAAAACGTACTGTTTTAGAAGATTTCTGGGGCGATACTGTCCATATCCTAGAAGGCGCAGAATTAACATGGATGCGTCAGCCTCATTACTATATGGGCTTGTATCCATACACATATAGTGCTGGTTTAACGATTTCTACACAAGTATCGCAACGTATTTTAAAAGAAGGTAGTACGGCTGTAGATGAATGGTTAAAAGTACTGCAAGCAGGTGGCACTAAATCGCCTGTAGAGCTTGCCCAAATGGCAGGTGTTGATGTCACGACAGATCAACCGCTGCGAGATACAATTGCTTACATCGGTCAGTTAATTGACGAGCTTGAAAGACTAACAGCAGAGATTGAAGTCTAATAGTATTACCATCTACGCTCAATTCAAGTGCGTAGATGGTTTTCTTTTTTTAGTTCTAAGCTAGAAAATACATACATATAATAGAATTAGGGCGTCCCTCTAATTTTTTGATATTTCAAAATAGATAATCATTTTTCTTCATACAAAAGTACCGTTATTATTAAGTGTACGCAATTTATTTAGCAAAAATCGACTAACAATTTTCAAAGGAAGTGTTTCTAATTATGGTAAAACGTAATGATCCATGCCCATGCGGTAGCGGCAAAAAATACAAAAAATGTTGTGAAGGTAAACAGCAAGTTACAGTTGAAGCTGTAGCAATCGAAGAACTAGAGCGTGTACTACAAACATTCTATTTAGAATATCCAGAACGCAAAGATGTTCGTGCTTATATCGAGCATGTTGGCACATGGCAGCCTAAATTAGAGAGCGTACTACAACGTGAGCTTATTGAAGCGATTGCGTTAGACGACTTCTTCTTCCATCAAGAGCCATCTATTTGGAAAGGGTATTTAAAGAAAACGAAGAAAAAGACGGTAAGACCTTCAACTTTAAAAGTACTTGAAGGCTGGTCACAACCTACACTCTTTATTGGTACGGTAACTGTTGTAGAGGAAAAATATTTTAAAGCTAGTCATGTTCTTTCAAATGAAGAAATTTATATCCGTCGCGAAAATGATAAGCCAATTCCTGAGGGAATGCATGTCTTTGCGTTTATCCTGCCAGATGGCACGAAGCAGGAAGCGCATTATCTAGCGGTATCAACGCTTATATTCTTCCCACATGACCATGAACAAGTATTTGTGAAGTTAAAAGAAAACTTTGAGGCTTCGAATAAGAAAGTTCAAACATTCTTAAAAGAAGATCATCTAACATTCTGGGAGCTACTTGTGTCTAACGGCTACAAGGGCGAAGAATTCACAAACTTCGAGAACGGTGTTATTACGCAAGTCAAGGAATTCCTTGAACAAAATGAGCGTGAAACAGCTCCGATGCTTGAACTATTAGAGGATTACTTAATCGAAGGACAACCCTCTGCACGTAAAGAAGCGGCCATCGCAGCAGGTGCTATTCGCTACGGTCAGGAAAAAGAGCTATTTGAATCACTTTCTATGACAGTCAAAGAAATTGCAGCGACTTTCGATATTTCCCCTTCCTCTTTAACAAAATACTACCAAGATCTAAGTCAATACGCTTCAACAAAATAAAAAACAAAAACAAGTGTTAGATTGAGTTACAATCAATCTAACACTTGTTTTGCTAAAGCGGTATTTGCCTTCTATCCGCGATTTCTTCTGTTTTACCCGCGTTTGATGGACCTCTATCCGCGATTTACACTGTTTTACCCGCGTTTGATGGACTTCTATCCGCGATTTACACTGTTTTACCCGCGTTTGATGGACTTCTATCCGCGATTTACACTGTTTTACCCGCGTTTGATGGACTTCTATCCGCGATTTACACTGTTTTACCCGCGTTTGGTGGACTTCTATCCGCGATTTACACTGTTTTACCCGCGTTTGGTGGGCTTCTATCCGCGATTTACACTGTTTTACCCGCGTTTGGTGGACTTCTATCCGCGATTTACACTGTTTTACCCGCGTTTGGTGGGCTTCTATCCGCGATTTACACTGTTTTACCCGCGTTTGGTGGACTTCTATCCGCGATTTACACTGTTTTACCCGCGTTTCAAAAAATAAATAGAAAAAAGCTACGTTCGTTATCTGCATAATAACAGATAACAAGGTAGCTTTTTCTATGGTAACCAACCAATTTTATTATTTCCGAACATATAGTTATTTATGCAAGAAAAGCACTACATATGCTTAATTTCATGCATAAAAATTTCTTATTGGATATTTTTATGTGAGTTCTCACAATCGGCGCCTTATTTGCTATACACTTTCATTAGCTCCTCCCCTAAAAACTGCAGTCGCTCTCCTACTGTACACGCCTCAATACAAAAACGATGGGCCCCTTGTTTCCCACGCTCTTTCCGCAGTTGCTTAATGACTAAGCAATCAGCACAGTACATATCATGTAGTTCATCAATATCTTTCATAACCGTCACTTTATCCATTAAGAACATTCGCCCCCTTCACGTCCAAATTTCATGTCTTTCTATTATGAAGTCAACATTGTGTTCAAGCAACTATTTTGTTCATCCTAATTTAACAAAAATTGTTTCAATCATTTGGAGGTTGTCAAACAGCCCCATTGCTGTACAATAAAATGGAAGTCTAATCGCAAAGTAGGGATTTTCATGTTAGAGGTCTATATCGATGCGGCAAGTGCAGGTAATCCTGGCCCTAGCGGCATTGGCATTTTTATTAAAGGAGAAGGCCATCACGTACAAATTAGTGAGTACATCGGTCATACAAATAATCATATCGCCGAATTCACCGCATTAGTACGGGGCTTAGAAGAAGCACAAAAACTAGGTACAAGCATTGTCTCCGTCCGTTCCGATTCAAAAGTGGTCGTTACATCTATAGAAAAAGAATATGTCAAAAACGAAGAATTTAAACCTTTTCTTGAACAAGCATTAACACTTGCAAATAATTTTGATTTATTTTTCATCAAATGGATTCCAGATGGGCAAAATAAAGCAGCAGATGCACTAGCACGCAACGCTATTCAAAAAGAAAAAAATTAAAAAAATAGGGGGACCGCCCGCTAAAACAAGCAGTCCCCTATTCGCTTATTTTTATTTCATTGTACGTTTCTAAAAGTCCTCGATAAGAACTTTCTTCAGAGAACCAAAGTTTTTCATTTTTACAAAACTCCACAAAATTAAAAAATTCCTTTTTCACTTCATTTTTAAAAAGTTCGATAGGAACTAGAAAGCGTTGGTGACAATCTAGTTGTATTTCATAAAACTCACCAACTTCTTGAATTACCGTATCATTATAGGAAGCATTATCTAAAAAAACAATTCCATGACTTCTTCCATCATAGTGATTATTAAAAATATAAATTAAATCACTCCACGTTTCTAATAAACTTTCCGTTAATTGTTCTTCACCAAAAATCACCACATTATTATAAATTAAGCTCACAAAGCCACATAAGTAATCACCTTCGTTTTCTTCTAATATCTTCTGTGCCATTTCCACAGCTAATGGATTGGTAATAGGAAAACTTTCGATTTTATAAACAGGAGCAGTTATATCTTCTTCTCCTATAAAAGTCTCGATTTTTAGTTTATTCATACAAAGCACCACACTTTTTGAAAACGAGTCTCATGTTAAAAGTCTTAAATCAGAGGAACTGCTCATTGGAAATAAGCAGTCCCTTGTCTGTATTTTTACCTTTCAACTTCTTTCATCTTCATCATAAAGTAATTCATCATACGTTTCTAAAATTCCACGATATAAACTTTCTTCGGCGAACTGTAATTTTTCATTCTTACAAAACTCCACAAAATTAAGAAATTCCTTCTTTACCTCATTCCGGAATAGCTCTATAGGTACGAGAAAACGCTGTAAATGATTTAGTTGAATTTCTTAAAAATGGCCAATTTCTTGAACTAATGCATTGCCCTTGTAATTATCTAAAAAAGTAATATCAATACTTCTTCCATCATATCTATGGTTTAAAATATAGATTAAATCACACCACGTATCTAATAAATCTCCCGTTAATTGTTCTTCACCAAAAATCACCACATTATTATAAATTAAGCTCACAAAGCCACATAAGTAATCGCCCTCGTTTTCTTCTAATATCTTCTGTGCCTTTTCCACTGCTAATGGATTGGTAATAGAAAAACTTTCGATTTTATAAACAGGAGCATTTAAATCTTCTTCCCCTATAAATGTTTCGATTTTTAGTTTATTCATAGAACACCCTAGTTATGGGGACTGCTCGCTAAAAACAAGCAGTCTCCCTAATAAATTTTAGATTTTAGCCTTCTAGTTTTTATCTTCTTCATTTTGTATTAATTCATCATACGTTTCTAATAGCGCTTGATATAAACTCACTTCTGCAAACTGTAGTTTTTCATTTTTACAAAACTCCACAAATTTGAAAAATTCCTTTTTCAGTTCATTTTTGAATGATTCTTTTGGCAAGAGGAATTGGCTTGAACTATTAAGTTCAATTTGATAAAACTGCCCTATTTCTTTAATTACTGTATCATCATAAGAAGCATTATCTAAAAAAACTATCCCATGCCTTCTCCCATCATAATGATTATCAAAAATATAAATTAAATCACACCACGTATCTAATAAGTCTTCAGTTAATTGCTCTTCTCCAAAAATAACAATATCATTATAAATTATGGATACATAGCCACTTAAGTAATCTCCTTCATTTTCTTTTAAAATAGTCTGTGCCATTTCAACAGCTAAAGGATTTGTAATAGAGATATTTTTAATAGTTGTATCTGAAACATTATCCCGACTAATAAATGTCTCAATTATTGGTTTGTACATAAAAATGATTCACCTTCTTTTTTTATTTACCAACTGGATAAGCAGAATTTATATGCCCAGTCCTACTAATCCTAACTCTATATTCAATTCCGTTTACTTTCGCCTGCACTTTTATCCCTTCCTTTTTAATTAGCTGTCTAGATATCTCAGATTTATTATTATTAATTACCGTTGTGACAATATTTTTAATATCATTTACAGATAAATCTGGATCAAAAAACGACTTTCCTTCATTTCCAGTCCAATAATTTGGATGATGATTTTCTAGAATATGTCTCATTTTAGCTTTCGTAAAGTAAACCTTTTTACCACCGCCTACATCCAAAGTGATATCTGTAAAGTTGGCTACAGCCTTTTTCGCCGCATCTTTTGATTTACTAAAAAATGTACGTTTGCCAATTTTCAGAACCTGTTTAAAACCAAATTTTTGTACTGTATATCTAACGACCGCACCACCGATTAAGTATACCAATTGCGGTATTACGTGTGCCTGCAACCTTACAGGATTGCTTTCAAAGGTTTCATCCGTTTCTAAATTCGTAAAGATTGTACTAAAATGGTCATCTTCCAATTGTTGCATCGTCACACGATAATGGTTTTGCTCAACAGTGCCGTTTTCTTCGATGACACTATCGATTAATATGTCTTCGCTTTCACTATCAAACTTGATGTCTAAATCAGCTTTCAAATCCTCGGACTCAAAAGTTGTTTGGACAAGTAATTCATTATCATATATTTCAATATTCCGAATATTTATCGTACTATCGTCTGAATAAATAAGATTTTTATTTAATTCATCGTATAGTTCTTGTTGGTATTCTTCTGTATTCACATCCTGTATTTCATCTATGGAAATCATCACAATAGGCTCATCAGATACTACATCATATTCCTGTGCAGAAATCAAATTGGGTGCAATATTTGCAAATAGCAACGCTGCAATAATAATAGATATAAAGTGTTTTTTCCATTTCATCGTTTCATTTCTCCTTTATTATTGTATAAATATCGTACCTTTGCCATATTCAGCTTCATTCCAAAAATCTTTTGTCACAGTATATTGTTATAAGATAGCGTTAAAATTTTCTTTTGACTCAACCTCCTTATATATTTCTTTCAACTGAATGAATAGATGTGTTGCATAGGCAGCTGCAAAAGAGGTTCCCGTAAAGACAGATGCTTGCCCATTATGATGAATACTTTGTACATTCTCCCCGTTAAAAACATAATCAATTTTTCCAATAGCTGAAAAAGAGGATCGTTTATTTTTTTCATTAATAGAACCTATTGACAATACACCATCCAATTTTGCTGGATAGTCAGTTGCTAAACCATATGTATTACCAGCTGCGGCGACTATAGTAATTCCTTGTTCTACTGCTTTTTCAATAGTAGATTCTAGTTCAGCATTGGGCGTTTGAAAGCCAAAACTAATATTAATGAAATCTACCTGTTTATCTATGCACCATGTAATAGCTTCTACTAAATGATCAATTGAGCCATTGCCTTGTGCATCTAAAAGTATAATATCGTATATTTTTAATTTAGCTTTTACTTCTCCTACAATAATTCCCGCGACTGGCGTACCATGATTAAAATCATCTTTAATTTTTTCCCCAGGATGCGTTAAATTGACTTCTTCAAATGCGACACCTTGAAAGACATCCAAATCTTTATTTATACCACTGTCCAGTACAGCAACTTTTATATATTCGCCGTCACTTTTTATTGCCAATTGTCCGAAGGTAAAATAACAAAGAATGCAAATAATCAATGACAACAATACACTAAATTTTTTATTGATAGTGTTCGCCACCTTGTTATGTAGTTGTTAAAAAATATTTCCAACATGGATTTCGTAAAGAGAGTTATTCTGTAGGGTTTTTCGAAGACAAATGAAGTTTTTCAATCATTTTTTAGATTATTCTAAATTATCTCAATAAAGGTTGTCAATCAATTTAATGTAGATTTCCATGCCAATTTTAATGGCGTTTCCTATTAGTTTAGTGGCGTTTTCTGTAGGTTTTGTGGCGATTCCCGAGGGTTTCGTGACGTTACCTGAAGTTATACTGGCGATTTCCTCATGACTCTATCAACAAAAAAAGCCATCTCAAATGAGACAGCTTCTCTATTATTTTAAATTCCTTTGTAAAAATGCTTTTGTCCGTTCGTGTTGTGGATTCGTAAAGAACGCTTCTGGATGGTTGGCCTCGATAATGTCGCCGCCGTCCATAAAGACTACTTTGTTTGCGACCTCTCGTGCAAACCCCATTTCATGTGTCACAACAATCATTGTCATTTGATCTTCCGCTAAATCTTTCATGACTTTTAATACTTCACCTGTCAGTTCAGGATCGAGGGCAGAAGTGGGCTCATCAAATAATAAAATTTGTGGGTTCATCATAAGTGCTCGTGCAATAGCCACACGCTGTTTTTGCCCTCCAGATAGATTCGCTGGATAGGCCTGTGCCTTATCAGCAAGACCAATTTTTTGTAATAAGTCTTGACAACGTTTTTTAATTGCATCCGATGACTCCGTTTTTAGTAAGCCTGGTGCAATTTCAAGGTTTTGTTGTACTGTTAAATGAGGGAATAGGTTAAAATGTTGAAATACCATGCCCATTTTTGCGGTAATTTTTTTAATGTCTTGTTGCTTAGCATATGCCCCGTTTTGCACTAAATAGTCACCATCTACACAAATGCTGCCGCCATTAATTTCTTCTAAATGGATTAAGCTTCGAAGCATTGTACTTTTACCCGATCCAGAAGGCCCAATAACAGCCACGACATCATTTTTCTCTACGTTCAATGTGATGGTCTTTAGCACCTCTAACTTGCCAAAGGATTTCTTCAAATTCGATACTTCAAGCAATGCCATCTGTGTCCACCTCTATTCAAATTTAAACCGTTTTTCTAGCCACTTAAAGAATACCGTTAAAACAAGCGTCATAACCAAATAAATAGCGCCCGCAATAAAGAACGGCACAATGGTAAAGTCACGGTTGACAGCTGTTTGTGCAAAATGCAGCAGTTCAGGTACTGCTACCGCATAAAGAAGTGCTGTGTCTTTAATCAATGTAACAGATTCATTCGATAAAGCAGGCAACGCTACACGGAACATTTGTGGCAATATAATGCGTGTTGTTGTTTGCCATTTTGACAGACCTAACACTTGCGCTGCTTCGTATTGGCCTTTATCAATTGCTAATAAGCCACCACGGAATATTTCTGCAAAGTAGGCAGCATAATTTAAAATAAAACCAAGACATGCGGCAACAAAGCGGTCAAGTACCAGATATTCACCGATTACCGGCACCATCGGTAAACCGAAGCAAATTAATAACAATTGTAGTAATAGCGGTGTACCGCGCATGACATAAATATACGTATTGGCTAGCCAAGACAGTGGTTTGATACGGCTTTTCACAGCTAATGTAAGCAAAAAACCTAGTGGAATCGATACCAAAATGGCAATAATGAACAGCAACACCGTCATTTTTGCGCCTTCAAGCATCGGCAAAATCATTGTATGCCAGTAGTCCGCCATAATTATTTTCCCTCCAAAAAGATAAGAGTTTCACGAGGAAACTCTTATCGACTGATAACATTCAATTAAAACGTGCCGCATAAGTACACGATTTATTACCATTATTTTAAAACCTTATTTTCACCAAACCATTTTGTTGAAATTTCTGCGGCTGTGCCATCTTCATTCATTTTATCTAAAGCGGCTTGCAGTTTTTCTAATAATGCTTCGTTACCTGGTTTGACACCAATTCCATATTGTTCTGGTGCTAATGATTCATCTAATAATTTGAATGTGTCAGGCTCTTGCGTCATGTAATATTCTGCTACAACAGCATCAATAATGACTGCATCTACACGCCCCGTTTTTAAATCTGTTAAAGCTAAAACATTGTCTGCAAATTCTGTTACGTTTTTCACTTCTTTGTGGATTGGATTTGAATTCAGTGCTTCAGCAGCAGATGATTGTGATTGAATACCGATTTCTTTTCCTGCTAAATCACTTAATTTTTTAATAGACGATTTATTTAATATCATTACAGCTTGTGAGTTTTCTAGGTACGGTTTTGAAAATAAAACCTTTTCTTTACGCTCATCTGTAATTGTGTAACCATTCCAAATTACATCGATACGACCGCTAATCAATTCTGCTTCTTTCGTTTTCCAATCGATTGGTTGGAATTGAGCTTCCATTCCCATATGTTCAGCAGCAGCACGTGCTAAGTCAATATCAAAACCAACGATTTCATTTTTATCATCACGGAATCCCATTGGTGCAAACTTGTCATCGATTCCTATAATAATAGTATCTTTGTCTGTTGCTTTCGTTGTTTCCTTCGAGCTATCCGTCGTACTCGATTTATCTCCAGAATTACCACAAGCTGCTAAAGCAAGAATAGCTGTAAGCATAAAAAGTAGTGTAAAAATACGCTTCATGATTTAATATCCCCTTACATTGTAATTTGTTTTATAGCAAAAACTACACTTTCTCTTGCTAAACTACTAATGTGTTAAAGAATATCAAACTGGCGCATTATTGTCAATATCCTGATTGAATTATTAGAATATTATTCAATAAAAATTTCTCTATTCTGAACGATTGAATATAACAGAAGCGCAACTTGTTCCACCAAAAAACAATTCAACTACTCAACGTAGCTGAACTGTTTTTCAAAATATTATTTATGCTGTTGTTTTAGCCATCCTATTGCTACATTTGCATGTAGAGCAGCACCATATTTAAAAATCTCTTCATTTTGGCGCATGCGCGGGTTATGCACTGGAGCCTCGCCTTCTTTGCCAGTTCCTAACACAACAAATGCAGAAGGTACTTCCTGTGAAATGTAAGAAAAGTCTTCCGAACCTCCGAGGTATCCGTTATCCACCACATTTTCAGCTCCTACTACATGTTTTAAAAATGGGGTAATGGCATCAATAAATTGTGGATTATTATAAGTTGTTGGTGTATGGAATTCGATTGTATGATACTCTCCACGCCATGCTTTTACCGTATGGTCAATCATCTCCGGAATGCGTTTACATAAGTGGTCACGTGTTTGTTGGTCATAGCTACGCATATTGCCTTGTAACACTGCTTTGTCAGGAATAATATTGGTCGCCGTACCGCCGCTCATAGCACCTACCGAAAAGGTGACACTATGGTTTGGATCTGCTTCTCGTGTCATTAATAGGTTTAAACTAGTATATAACTGATTCATAATCATATTCGCATCAATTGTTTTATGTGGCTGCGAGCTATGGCCACCATTACCTTGAATTGTAACGATATACGTATCCATCGCTTGCGTTAATGTCCCTTTATGGACAGATAATTTGCCCGCTTGTTGATCAGGCATAATATGAATCCCAAAAGCAGCATCCACCTTTGGATTTTGTAGTAAACCATCATCAATCATTAGTTTAGAACCATAACCCCACTCTTCACCAGGTTGAAACAATAATTTAACCGTGCCCTGTAACTCTGCTTCCCTGTCCTTTAAAATTTGTGCAGCGCCTAAAAGCATTGCCACATGGGAGTCATGACCACAAGCATGCATCACACCTGGATTTTTTGAAGTAAATTCACAGTCTACTTGTTCTTCAATGGGTAGTGCATCCATATCAGCGCGCAAAAGTATACAAGGGCTTCCTTGCCCAATTGTCGCAACTACGCCTGTACAATAATCTTGCGAACCAAATCCTGCTACTGCATATTTTTCTTTTATCTCAGGGGGGACTACTCCACATTGCTTATGGGCTATCCCCATTTCATCAAGACGTTGTTGAATATATTTTTGTGTGTTCGGTAGTTCAAAGCCAATTTCCGGATATTGATGTAAATAGCGCCGATCTTGAATAATTTGTTCTTCATATTTCTTAGCATGTTGTAAAATATTCATCATGTTGCAATCCCCTTTATTTTTAGAATGAACTAATCTATTAGAATGGTCCTAGATTCATATATTGAGCGATTAATATTAAGACAAATGCCGCGAAGTGTAGTAAAAGGAATAGTTTCACTGAAAATTTCACCCAAGCGGAATAACTAACATTTGACATACCAAGCGCTGCCATTAGCCCTCCTGATGTCGGCCATAAATAGTTCGTGAAGCCATCACCAAATTGGTAGACGACAACCATTACTTGCTGATTAATGCCTAATATTTTCCCTAAAGGTCCCATAATCGGCATTAAAATAATAGCCTTCCCACTTCCTGAAACAACGAAGAAGTTAAAGAAAATCACCACGATGAAAAGGACTAATAAAGTAATAATAGTTCCTGTATTACTTAATAGATTCGATAATGAATGGACTGCTGTATCAATTATTTGCGCCTGCGTCATTAAAATCATCACCGAACGTGCAAACCCAATGGCTAGACCTGTAGGCAATAATCTCGCCGCTCCAATACCAAATGTTTCAGCAGCCTCGCTTGGTTTAAGTTTTAAAATTAGGACTAGTACGATCGCATAAATCGCATAGACAGCCGATAGTTCAGGCATGCCCCATCCTAGTTTAATCGCACCGAAAGCACTACCAACTAATACAAAAACTAAACCTACTAATGCTAACTTTCTAGACCGTGTAAATTCTTCTTCTTCATATTCTGCTGTTTTTGAATTCTCCAGCTCTTCCAAATACTCTGTAGCCACAATACTTTTACTCGGATCTTCCTTTGTTTTATTTGCATAGCGAAGAATGTAAATGATTGAAATAATGACAAAGACCATTAAGGCAACGATACGGAATGCTAAACCCGAATAAATTGGCAATCCAACAATTGATTGACTAACACCCGTCGTATAAAAGTTAACCACTCCTGATGTAAAACCAATGGCTAAGCCCACAGTTGGAATGGCAAAAGCCGTGATGCGGTCATACCCCAAGCCCATCACAACAGCCATCGCAAGTGGAATAAATGGAATGCCTCCTTCTCCGAAGCCAATTGTTCCCAATACGGAAAACAAGATGAGTAAAGTAATAATAATTAGTTTTTCTTTTCCTGCTGCAATGCTTAATAATTTATGGATACCGGCTGCAATCGCACCAGACTTTTCAAGAATAAATAGGGCGCCACTTGCAAACAGCAACATGACAATGATATCTGCTGATTGCACTACCCCGTTATGTAAAGCTGTGAAAAAATCCATAAACCCTATTGGTTTTGCTTGTTCCACATACGTAAATTTTTCTGTATTAAGTTCGGTAATGCCCGTATCTGGATTGACAATTCGCTCATACTCCCCACTTGGAACAATCCAAGACAATATTACAACGAGCAACATGACGAGCATGAACATAATGTAAACATGTGGAAAGTTAATTCCCTTTTGTTTGTCCTTTAATGACATGTGAAATCCTCCAAATCCCTCTTGTTATTAGCAAAATTAGTATTTAATTAATGCTTTAAAAAGCTCCACACCCGATTCAATTAATTCATCACGGAAATCATATTCATGTGTATGGACATGTGGGTAATCTTCACCATTCCCTATGAAACAATAGGCTCCTTTTGTTAACTTCGTAAAGTGTCCAAAATCTTCAGACCCTCGAAAAGCTTCGCTCAATTCAACGAATGCGATACCTTCCAATTTTGCAGCACAACGAATCTTTTCTACACTTTCTTTGTGATTGACCGTTTCCGGGAATTCATCATTGTAGTGAAAACTTACCTGTAAGCCGTATTGTTGCGCTTGAACTTTGGCAAAATGTTCAAGGTTTTCTTGAAGCGTATTGAGTTCCTCTTCATATAGGGCACGTATCGTTAAACGTAGATCCCCTTTCGAAGCTGCGATACCAAAAGCATTTTCTCCAACATCAATATGTACAACTGTACAAAGGACAAGCCCATTATGGCGTTCTGGAGCTGTAAAATCAGGAATTGCTTGGACAATGTTCGCAATCGCAAATGCTGGATTAATGCCCTTTTCCGGCTGACTGGCATGGGTAGGTGAACCTTCCATATGGATGGTCATACCCTTAGAAGCACATAAGGCTGTACCATCAATAATTCCGACGGTTTTATAAGCGAGCCCACTCATATTATGGTAGGCGAAAATTTCATCAATATTATGTGCTTTAATAAAATCGACACATTGAATGGCTCCGTCGCCCGTTTCTTCCGCAGGCTGAAAGAGGAAAAAGATATTTTTATCAGCGCCCATTTGATCGACTTCCAGTGCCAAACCCGCTAAAGTCGCTGCATGACCGTCATGTCCACATTTATGTGCTTTACCTGGAAATTGAGAAGCCCAAGGAAGATCAATTACTTCATCCATCGGAAGTGCATCAAAATCTGCACGGAACGCGATATTTTGCGTAGCTGATTGGGCATAGTAAATGGCATAAAACCAGTTTCCTTTATCTACAATTTCTAGATTTGTATACGTTTTCAAAAAATTGATTAAATGTTGCTTTGTCCACACTTCCTCGTTCGAAAGTTCCGGATGTTGATGCAATTCGTGTCGCAATTGTTTTGCTAAATCGAAATTTAAACTTTTCACTGTGTAATTCCCTCCTAAAATAACCAGATTTTTTAATCCCTAACGCTTTCAATTTATACAAATTCGTATAATGTATATTGTATATTATATTTTATATTTTAATTTTTTCAACAAAAAAATAATTCTGTCTTTTTAAAGACAGAATTATTTATTGTGTATAAGCGAGCATTTTTCATCCTAAAGTGGGATAAGCTCTGCTTTATCAATATTCCAATGTACTTCTTTCATGTATCTCTCTAGTTCAGCTAGCTCACCTTTTTTAAATAATTCCATCATTTTTCGATGTTCATTATTAGTTTGAGACAATCTTTTCTTTGTCAGTTCTGCCTCACCAGAATGAGCGAAGTTTTTCAAAAACTTTTTTTGTAATTGTAAAAGAAGATTTACAAGACTTTTATTTGGGCAGACAGAAAGATAGACGCCATGAAAAGCTTCCTGCATTTTATGATACATCGAGAAATTACCAGTATTAATGGCTAAATCAATACTTTGAATATAAAACTCCATTTCATTCATATGTTTCTCGGTTAAAAAAGGGGCTGCTAATGAAGCAGCTAAACCATCTAATGCCCCAATAATAAAATACGTTTCTTTCGCTTCTTCTGTTGTTAGGTTTTTAATTACAAAGCCTTTTCTTGGCACATTTTCTAATAACCCTTCAGAAGACAATTGTATTAATGCCTCTCTAACGGGTGTCCTGCTAACATTTAAGCTTTCACTAATCGCACTTTCATTGACCTTTTTTCCAGCAATCAGATTCCCGTTGTTGATTTGATCTACGATATAATTATAAACATGGTCTTTTAACGATAAATAATTATTCATAAAGTAACCTCTATTTAATAATATTTTTACAATCCTTTTTATCTACTATACACTATACACTTTTTTCAAGTATCTTAGCCATAGTCATGAAATGGATTTTTATTTGTTAAATCGCTTTCCCTCTTACGTTACTTTACAAATATATTAAAAAACCATTATACATTGCGATATTTCGCTAACATAATTTCATCATAGTATTTATCGAATTGAGGTAAACCCAACGCTTGTGCAATCTGAAGCTCAGCCTCTCTATCGTACTTTACCCTAATAAATTGAATAGCATTGTTTGCATAGGTTCCATCTAGTATTGCATAGGAAGCTGAAGTTAAATCCAGTGAATTGCCGACGCTCCCCACGTTACACAAAATACCATTTGTATATGTATGTAAAAAAGTTGTATGAATATCGCCGTAGAATACAATATCAGGAATTTTATTGTTATGGTTTGGATCGGTTATTGTACTATTGTCAAACATAGATAATCGCTTCTCAAGTGGATGACTATCCAAAATACGCTCAAATTCACTTCTTGGAGACGCATGGAAAAACCTTATCAATTGTCCATTTAATTCGAGATCAATGTGAAATGGTAACGATTTTAAATACTGATAATCTTTTATTGTTAATCTATTTTTGAACCACTGAATAAAATCATTGTCTGTAGGCGATTGAATAAATACGTCCCAATTGCCTCGCACAACTCGTTCGCAATTCTTTTGGATAAGTTCTATACATTCAGATCCACGCGGACCTTTGCCAATTAAATCACCTAAACAAAAAATTCTTTCAATTTTTCTTAAGCGAATATCTTTTAAAACTGCTTCCAATGCCGTTTTATTTCCATGGATATCCGAGATAATTGCAATTTTCGTCACAAAGCTTCCTCCTCTTACCCCACCTAATCAGGATTACCTATTACTGGAAAAACGAGCAAAATGTCTTCTACTTCCTTTACTAATCTTTGCAAATAGGATTGATCAGATTTAAATTCAAATTTTAACACCGCTCCGTTGCCTACTGGATAACATGTTTGACCTGACCACAATAGTTGTCCCATCTTGTTCATTTGACATTCAAGTTGTATATAATCTTCCATATTTAATAGCATTGCTTTACCACTTAAATCACTACTTATCATAGTTAATTCAGCAAGAAAATCCCTTAATTCGTCTGTTCTTAAATCTGCAGTAAATTGAACTAAGTAACCTGGGATTTCTATTTTTATCGTTGATGTAATCCAATTGGCATCCCAATAATCTGTGCTATTAGGGTAAATTCTTATTAGTACTTCAATTTCTATTCGTTCATTTTTTTCCCCTAGTATATAAAATTTCATTTAAATCACCTCCTCAATCAAAATAAACCTTAAAGTGTCCCTTTAAATTTCTCGGGCTTTTTGACATAGCTTTCGATAATAAAACCGCAGTCTGTACAAAGAATATATTCAACTTCTGAGCCAAAGCTCATCTTGTTCACTGGGTGCATTAATGCATAACCACTATGTTTTCCCTTCCCTAATTCTAGTCCACCACATTTTGGACATTCCGTTATTGTCGGATATTGATTCATGCGAAAACCTCCTTATTTGATCTATGTAAAAGTTCAATAGATGCCATATTATTCATAGTTAAAAAATGTATGCTTATCCTTACTATATTTACGACCGAATAATTATTTCGTTTCATTTCAAAGTAATCGTTCACATTTACCAATAGTTTTTCAACAAACAATCTCTAAAAATATTTCCTTTTATCATAATTATACTATATTCATCTTAGTGCCAAACAACGCGAAGAACTTTTAACCAAAAGAAGTATTATAGATACATGTTTGTGTCCATTTTGTTAAAGATGTATTTTATATATTGCTTTAAAGATTGTTTAAGCATATAGTAAAGCACGAAAGGACGTGTTCAACATGTTAGATCAACATACAATTAACGTGATTAAATCCACAGTACCGGTTTTGGAGGTACACGGTGTAGCCATTACAAAAACTTTCTATCACAATTTATTTAAAGATAATCCATCACTTTTAAATATTTTCAACCATACTAATCAAACAAAAGGTCGCCAACAGGGCGCTTTAGCAAATACAGTGTATGCCGCTGCACAACATATCGATAACTTAGAACCGATCGTACCAGTTGTCGTACAAATTGCACATAAACATGTAAGTCTTGGCGTCTTACCTGAGCATTATCTAATTGTCGGTCAATACTTGCTTGCAGCTATTAAAGAAGTTTTAGGTGATGCAGCAACTGATGAAATCATCGAAGCTTGGGGCAAAGCGTATGGCGTGATTGCAGATATCTTTATTTCAGTGGAAGAAGATTTATATAAAGCGGCAGAACAAAATAATGGCTGGCGCGCATTTAAACAATTCAAAATTACGCGCACTGTCAAAGAAAGCGATGATGTTACATCCTTTTACTTGCAACCAATAGACGGCTCAAAAGTACCTGCGTACAAACCAGGCCAATATGTTTCTATTCGTGTAACAATTCCAGGTGAAGAATATTTATTAAATCGTCAATATACATTATCCCAAGCAAGTAATGGGCAAGAATTCCGAATTTCTGTGAAACGAGAAAGTGCACACAGTCCAAAAGGGAAAGTTTCCAACTTCTTACATGATGCTGCACTTGGAACAATTATTGATGTTAGTGCACCAGCCGGTGTATTCACATATGAGCCAACAAGTGCTCCCGTACTATTCATTAGTGGTGGTATTGGTGTAACACCGTTAAATGCGATGTTACAAACGATTGAAAATAAAGAAAATGTTACGTTTCTCCAATGTGCACGGAATGAACAGGTCCTTGCTTTCCATGAAGATATTCAAAATAAAATGAATGCTTTAAATGGTCCTACTGGTTTAAGCAAGCTGTTCCGCGTATTCAAAAAAGACAGCAATGCCCATCATAAAGTGTTGTATTCTGATAATAAGGAGTACATTAATGCGAATGTGCTTCGACCTCTGTTAACACCAGATACGCAAGTATACATTTGTGGCCCAACTCCGTTTATGGAAGCAGCAGTAAATGCTTTACACGAATGCAATATCGCAGACAGTCAAATCCATTACGAATTTTTCGGTCCCGCACTACAATTAAATACAAAGTAACAATGGACTAGCCCTGTATGCGCAGGGCTAGTTTTTTCTATTGCTTAAGTCATAAGCTTAATTAGCGTTCCTTCATTATTATATGAATTGTATCCTTAATGTTATTTTGTTGACATAGAACTGTAATATTAGCATGTTAATATCATTATTGTACCAAGTAATACGTTTTAATGTTTTTAGGAGGATACATATCATGAAAAAGAATAAACGAAATAAGTGGGGGATGAAATTAGCAGTATTAGCGTTAGGCTCTTCTGTACTTTTTTCAACAATTGACACAGCATCTGCTGCAACATATACAGTGAAATCTGGGGATTCTCTATGGAAAATTGCCAGTCAAAACGGCATTTCTTATCAAACATTGATGAGATGGAATAACTTAACTTCTTCAAATATTCGTGTTGGACAAAAATTAACGCTGAATAGCACGCCTGCAAAAGTTCCAGCAACCCCGAGCGCACCGAAAAGCCTTGTTCAAGTTGCCAAACAGCAATTAGGTGTAAAGTATACATTTGGTGGTAGCAAACCGAGCACAGGATTTGATTGCTCAGGCTACATTACTTATGTTTATAATAATGCTGGTATTTCGACAAGCCGCAAATCAGCAGCAGGCTTTTATTATGCTGCAAAAAAAATAACATCACCACAAGTTGGGGATTTAGTATTTTTCGCCAATACTTATAAAGCAGGCATTTCACATGCAGGTATTTATATTGGCAATAACCAAATGATTAATGCTAGTGATGGCGGTGTTAGCATTGCCAACATTCACAGCTCCTACTGGAAGAAACATTTTGTAGGTTATGGACGCTTATCATGATTTATAAAACAGTTAGGCATGCCCTAACTGTTTATCTTTTTTTATAGCATTCAGGCTAATCACAAAATAAAATCGCCCTTTACAATCGTAATGGGCGATTTCTAGGTTTACGGCATCACAAATATGTTACGTGTGTGCTACTTTCTTGGCTTTTAATTTTGCTAAACGAAGCAAATAGATAATAAAGACAATCCCAAGTACAGCTGCTGCTGTAAAATAGACGGAAGCGTACCCTACTTGCACCGCGACCATACCTAAAATATAGGATCCAAGGGCAATACCAAGATCGAACATTGTAAAATATGTTGCGGTTGCATAGCCACTACGAGTATGGGCAGTTGATTGAACTGCTAGTGCTTGCAAGCTTGTCGTCACAGCACCGTAACCAAAGCCAATAAAAATGGCCGAAACTAAAAATAGTGCTGCTCCTGCAACATTAGCAAGGAGGATTAGTCCAATTGCGAAAGAAGTAATACCGGGGATAATAACAAACTGCGGTCCTTTCGTATCATAAAGCTTGCCAGTATAAGGTCGTGTAATTAACATAGCGGCTGCAAACACAGCATAAAAAAGACTTGCCACAGCCATTAAATCTTTTTGCTGTGCGTATACTGACAAAAATGATAACACACTTGCATAAGAAAACGCGACCATACTTGCAATGGCAGCTACTGGCAATGCTTTCCGTTCAAATAAATCATCAAACTTAAATGTCAATTTCCCCGTATGTTCAGGCTTGGGTAAATCCTCTGTATCAACTGTTACAGCTAGTATACCCCCTACTAAAATACAGATACTCATAACGATAAACAAAACATTAAAACTACTATATTGAATTAGTAGTAAACCGATAAAAGGACCAATGACTACGGCTAAATTTGTGGACATTGTAAAATAGCCTAGCCCTGCTCCTTTACGGCTTGCCGGCACAATATCAGCCGCTAAAGAACCGGCTGCTGTCGTAATAATGCTAAAGAAAATCCCTTGCACAAAGCGCAAAGTTAATAAAAGGCCAAATGGATGAATAAATAAATATAAAATGGTACATAAAAAATAGCCTGCAATTGCGATAACTAATAGCTTTTTCTTACCGAACACGTCTAATAACTTACCAGAAAACGGGCGTACTATAATGGCAGATAACAAGAACCCCGATAGTAATAATCCCGCTTCTTTATCCGTTTGGTGCAGTTCACCAATCGCATATAAAGGTAAAGTTGTGACTAGACCATAAAAAACAAAAAATACCGCTATATTTGTTAAAAATAAACTAATGAACCGCTTCGTCCATATTTGTGTGTTTTCCTCTTGCTGCATATCAATCAACCTTTCATTTTTTGCAATAGATTTATAAATTGTGACTGTTCTTCTTCAGTCAGGGAACCAACCATTTCTGCTTCAAATGCTAATATCGTTTTTGTAATAATCGGTAAACGTTCTTCCGCCATGGCTGATAATGTCACAATTTTTTCGCGCTTATCTTCTCCTTCAACTCTTTCCACCCAGCCTAAATCTTCAAGCCGCGATATAGCTCTTGTTATACTTGGCGCCTCGACATTTAAATACTTCCAAATTTGTGTCAAAGTCATTGAACCGTGCTTATGTAAACAATATAAAATGGTCCATTGCGAACTATACAACTGATGTTGTTTTAAAACTTCGTTTAAACAATTCGTTAAATATCGACTTTTTTGAAATAATGCATGGAAAATTGGATTCATTGTATCTCCCCCTCATTTATTTACCTAGCTAAATAAATACTATACGCCTCATTTTTTATGTTGTAAAGGAAGATATTTATACTGGCGTTGCGCATGCATTTTATGGCGTTTTTCTTATGGTTTGTGGCGATTCTCACGAGTTTAGTGGCAATATGTCCTGTTTTACCCCTACTAGCAGGGAATTTATAGTAAATGTCGAATAAAGCTACTAGACTAAAAAAGGGAGATGGAAACATGGGGAAAAACATACTAATTATCGCAGGTGATGCAGTAGAAGCTTTAGAGATTTACTATCCATATTACCGCTGTTTAGAGGCGGGCTATCATGTCACTATTGCTGCTCCATCAGTAAAAAAGATGCAAACGGTTTGTCATGATTTTGTGGATGGTGTCGATACGTATATCGAGCGTCCAGCATATGGCATAGAAGCAAATGCAGCCTTCGCGGATATCGATCCAGCACAATTTGATGGTTTAATTATTCCTGGTGGGCGTGCCCCTGAATACATCCGATTAAACGAGCATGTTCCGGCGCTTGTAAGCCATTTCTTTGACGCAAATAAACCAATCGCAGCTGTTTGCCATGCCGCACAAATTTTCGCGACAATACCGGAAGTCCTAAAAGGGCGCGAACTAACAGCTTATATCGCCTGCAAACCGGAAGTTCAAGTCGCAGGCGGTACGTATATTGACGCAAATCTGCACTCCGATGGTAACCTTGTCAGTGGTCATGCATGGCCAGATTTACCTGGATTAATGCGTGAGTTTATCAAAAAAATAGAAGCATAAGGAAGAAGAGGCTGGGACATAACTAAAAAAAATTAAGAAACAGACGAAATGTGTTCATAATTTTTTGCTATATGGGGAACTTAGCTATTCTTGCTTTTGTAATTAAAAAAATTAGAAGTGTTCACTAGTTGTTGGTAGCGGAGGTGGTGACTCCGGCGGGAACAGTACACAATGTAAGACGTGGGCAGACCGCGCGTTAGCGAGGGTTGCGGCTTACTGTGCTGAGCGGAAAGCACCGCTGTAGCGGATAACAACGGCATAGCAAAAAAGTGTTAGATTGATTAGGTTCAATCTAACACTTTTTCTCATATGTCCCAGCCTCTATTTCGACGTTTCCTGAAGCTCGATATCAACTACTTGTTGTGTTTTGGTCGTATATTTTATTGTTACATAAACACCAAATTCTTTGTCACCCTCTTGTAACCACAGTTTAAATTTTTCAATCGTTGCACCTTCTTTTATTTCACTGCCTTCATGCAAATAATCAATAATTTTTGAATTAGGATAGGATGACTGTGTTTTTTCAATTGCAAGCTTGCCCCATTTTGCATAAGCAGGCGTTTGTTGTTGAGCATTGGCATCTGGCATTTGTTGTGGAAGCGCCAATACTGTCATTATAATCCCAAGTACTGCAAGTATTTTTCGCATGTTGTAAGCCCCTTTCTTTTTTATAGAATGTGCAACATCCTAAAAATCATTATGCCTTAAGCAAAATAAAGAAAATCGAATCGTTTAGATGTATGTATTTGTTTAGCCTTGCTGAAACTAAAAAATGCTCCAAATAGTAACTTGGAGCATTCCACTTAAATTACTTAACGACTTTTTTTGCTTGGTTGCTGGGGATTATTATGAATAACTTGATTAAATTCGGCTGAATATTCTTCCCGATCATTTCTTTTATGTGTATCTTCTTTCTTTTTCTTTTTGAAACTTGTTTTACTTTTCTTTGCCATTGCTAACGCCCCCATTTTAGTTCTTTTTATTGGATTGTTGGTTTTTATCATGGTTCGTTTTATTGTTTTTGTTTTTCGCTTTAGCATCAAATTCTGCACTGAATTCTTCGTTTAAATTATCATTTGGGTTGTTATTGTTACTATTACTATCATCAAGGTCTTTACTTTTATACGTTCCAAAAGGATTATGTGTTCTTTTATTCATTGTTTTATTGTTATTTTTATTATTTCTATTTCCCACAGATTTTCACCTCCTCCTTGTAATGTGCGCACGCGTGAAGGTTTTATGCTATGGTGAAAACTTCAATGGAAAAATTCCAACTACTGCAAGACTTACCATACTGACAAATTGGAATAAACAATCTAGCAAACTTCATATATTATAAGAAGATATACTACATAATACTTTCACTGTACGTCATAACTTAAATCATAAAAGGAGACATACCATGTCAAGTTCTCTATCATCCGCGAAATTAAATGTGCCTTATAGTACGACCGAAACAATTGAAAGACCTAGATTACATGATTTCTTTCGTGAAAATGACCAGAAAAGGATTACAATACTTCGCGCGCCAGCAGGCTACGGCAAAACAACACTTTTAAGTCAATGGCTTACCCATTCTCAACAACCAATTGCTTGGGTCGCCATAGACCAAGCAGATAATGATCCAATCAGATATTGGACTTTTGTCTTTCAGGCAGTAGCGCAAGCCTGTGAAACCGATGTTGATAAAGTGCTCGCACCACTATTACAAGGGCAAGATGTTTCCACTTTCGATTTTCTGATGGAGTCGTTTATCCATGAACTAAATACGGCTAAAAAAAGCTTTCATCTTGTAATGGACGATTACCATTTGATAGAAAACGAAACAATTCATCGCACGATGATTAAACTAATCGAACAACTACCATCTTATGTTCACATATATTTGACTACTCGAACAGCTCTTCCATTACCAATTGCGATATGGCGAGTAAAACAATGGGTACATGAATGTAATACCGAACATTTACGCTTTACTTACCAAGAAACAAAGCAGTTTTTTTCCTTAAAAAATTCAATCTCATTAAACGAACACCAATTACAAACAATACAAAATAAAACAGAAGGATGGATCGCAGGATTACTATTAACGAGTCTAACTAATTTTAATGAAGTACAACCATTTATTTCTAATTTTTTGTGGCAAGGCATTATTCATAAACTCCCAAAAACAATACAAAATTTTCTGTTAAAAACCTCTTTTTTACATGAATTAGAGCCTGCTATATGTGACCAATTAATAGCGGAGACGAATAGTGCAGAACTATTAGCTTATTTAGAAGAAAATGGCTTGTTCACAGTTTGTCTTCAATCATCAAAACTTGTTTTCCGCTATCACCATTTATTTGCTGAGGCATTACAAGAAGAACTGATGAAGCAATATACCGAACAAGAAATAAAGTCCCTTGTCGAAAAAACGGTTCAATTAATTTATGGAAAAGGTGATTACACTTCCGCGATTGAATTAGCATTAAAACATCATCTATATGAGCAAGCCCAACAATGGATTTCTCATCATCTTGTTCAACTTTTTTTATCAGGTCAAACTGCAACTTTCATGCGCTGGTTACAACAGCTAAGAGACAATCAACAAACAGTCCGTTATGAAATGCTTATTTTGGGCTATGAACGTGCAATTTCAATATTAGAAATGACAACCGCTACCTCCATAATGGAAGAGCTTGAACAGCGTCAACTCAGTGAACAATGGATGGAACAAAAAGAAAATATAGCTATCGCGAATATTTACGAACGAACCAAAGCATATGCCTTAGTTGCCTCGGGTGGGAAATTACAAACGGTGAAAGAAATATTAGAAAAACAGCTCGCTACACAACAAGCTCCGTGTCGTTGGGATAAAGTACGAATGCCCTACAATAATTTTGAATATAAACTTTCGCGCACAAATTTAGCTTCAAAAGGCAAATTACCCGCAATGGATGAAGTTCCAAAAATTACACAGCTATTTCGGGATACAAATTTTAAAACATTATATGTGACCGCCTATATATCTGGCATTGCTGCTGAGGTGTACTATGAGAGAAATTTACTAGAAGATGCGCAAAAGGAGCTTGATATTGCAATCCAATTAACTCAACAACAGCCAGATCCTAACTTATTTGTTCCTATGTATTTGCTAAAGGCTAACATTTACATGCATCAACAGCAAACCAATACAGCGCGCGCTATGCTGACACAATTGTTAGAAGATGTTGTTGAAAAGCATTGGCGGAATACTATCCAAATTATGATTGCTTTTTGTTACATTGTGGAGGGTGATGACGAGCGTGCAGAGTCTATCCTACAGGCTACAAAAACGAAACAGCCATTTTGGATGCTAGTGTATGCTAGATTATTATTATTAAAGAAACAACCAAATGATGCATTATCTATCGTTGTACAAGTTAAAACAAAAGCACAACAAGACGAGCAAGTTGGGACAATTATTGAAGCAACCATTCTTGAAGCCGTTTGCCAACTACGTTTAGACAACCATGATATTGCTTTAGATACTTTACACGAAGCGCTACAATTGGCAGCAAAGTTTTACTATGTACGAACCCTTTTAGACGAAAAAGAAATACTGCCCCTTCTCAACCAGTATTTTCAATTAGAGTCCTTAACATCTAAATGGAATCCTGTCCCTAAAAGTTATTTTGACTATTTACAAAAAAATTGTACAGTGAAGAAGGAACCGACTGATTTACTTACCCCGCGCGAACAAGAACTCTTCGATTTATTGACAAAAGGGCTGAGTAATCAAGAAATAGCCAAACAACTGCATTTATCTAATGGTACAGTTCGCGTTTATTTATCTACTATTTATAGTAAGCTAGGTGTCAATTCAAGAGCGAAAGTAATTGCACTTAAAAACCAACGATAGCCATTCGTAAAAAAAATGTACATCACTAAAATCGTTAGGGATGTACATTTTTATTTGTCCTTTAGACAATTGTATATTCAGTTATGTTAAGTAAGGCACCGACTGCACCGGAAAAACCGTGGTCATTGATAAAAACAGGTGTATGCTTTTTCGTGCGTGTATAATTAGCAATGACTTGTGCAAGATGTTCATTATAACTTAAGGTAGAGCCAATATACACAATATGTTGTGCATTTTTTTCCTCAGCATATTGAATACTAAGCGTCGTAATAACTTCACCAACGAGGCCTTGAACAGTCGCAATAATATCCTCAGCAGGCTGTTTCAATTCCTCAGTAATACTGACTTTACCAAAATTACTTGCCGTTAAATGCCCGTCAATAGGTGTATCCATACCTTGATAAATATCTTTGACAAGCAAGTCTACACCTTCACGATTACCCTTTGTAGCCATCTCTCGGATTTCATTGTAATCTGTAATCCCTGTTGTAAGCGCTGACAATCCAATCAAGGTTCCGCCCCCAACGCCTGTCCCTCCTACACGTATATGGGTGTTCCCCTCCATATAATGGATTGAAGTTCCTGTACCGATATTGGTAATCATACTACGCTCGAAGAAGTATCCTTCTTTATTTAGTAAAAAACGAACTCCCTTCAATGTAGCTTCAAACTCTACTATATAATGAATCGATTTCATTGTTTTGATGACATCAAGTAATTGTTCTGTACGCCCCCCCGTAACACCAATATCCTCAATATCTGGATTATTTCGAATCCACTCCATTACAGACTGCAAATCATTAGACGGAAAAGTTGTTAAAATAAGCTCATTGTGCTCGTCTAAATAAGCAACCTTCGTCAATGTGCCACCTGCATCAATACCTATAGCCTTTGGCATACCATTCTCCTTTAACTTTATTCAGCAGAAATTTTTCTACCTAAATAGATGGTTAGTTGAATATGAATACTAGTTTACTCTTTTATTCAGCGTGTGTCTAAACGCTAACTAATAAAAGTTCATGCCTCCGGCGATTGTCACGGATTTCAAAAGGAGTTTTTTGTGTATGCACAATTCAAAATCCTGACGCACTTTATTTTGCGCGAAAGCGAAAGGTCAGCGATCATTACGCCGAGGCATAATTGAATATTCGCTCTCCCTAAACTTTACCGCTGTTGAAATGATTGTGCAATAACTTGGCAAACTTTCATGTAAAATAACATGAAAAAAAGCTCGTTAAATAGATAAATTAAACAAATTATAGAAATTTATGTAAAAAAAGAGCCCCTGTCAAAACAGTGAACTCTTTTTGAAATCGTATGAATTCTAACAAGCAAACATAATTATTGTGCAGAATATCCGCCATCAATTACTAGTTCGCCACCTGTAATATATGAAGCTTCATCAGATGCTAAGAATAAAATAGCATTGGCAACTTCTTCTGGTTGGCCAAGACGACCCATTGGAGTAGCACGAACTAACATATCCATTGCTTCTTTGAATTGACCGATGTTCGCAGTCATTGGTGTTTCAATTACACCTGGGAATACTGTGTTTACACGAATATTAGATTTTCCTAATTCAGCAGCCGCAGCACGTGCGATGGCGCGTAAAGAACCTTTTGATGCTGTATATGAATTTAAGCCAGAACCGATAATAGCTGTGTATGAAGATGTATTAACGATTGAGCCTTTACCTGCCTCTTTCATGTATTTAGAAACGTGTTTAATTCCTAAAAACGGACCGAATGAGTTAATTTTGTGCATAATCGCCCAATCTTGGTCTGTAATATCTTGTGGAGATTTTTGTGAAGAAATACCAGCATTGTTGATTAAAATATCAATTCGACCGTATTTTTCTATAACTGCTTTTGTAAATGCAGCCCAGTTTTCATCAGATGAAACATCTAATTTCATACCTTCTACATTTTCTAATTCAGAAATTTTAGCTAAATTTTCTTCGTTAATATCCGCAGCGATGACGATTGCGCCCTCTTTAGTGAATAATTCTGCCATTGAAGCACCCATACCTGATGCGCCACCTGTAATAATTGCAATTTTGTTGTCTAAACGACCCATAAATAAAAACTTCCTCTCTGTTCTATTTCGCATAAGCGTCTTAAGCGCTGTAACGTATCTTTTTATACCAACAGTCACCAAGTACTTTAAAACTAATACCGATATTCAAATACTGTATAGCTTTAAATAGTTTACTATTAAACTTTATCATATATTTGAAGTGTTTTCAAAGATTATGACTAGAATTTAAACAATCTGTTTTATCTTTCTCCTGTTTTGCGATACGATATAGATAGAGGCTTGACCATTTGAACGGAGGAATACAAGTGAAAGATCAAAAAACACTTTATAAAGAAGCGATGCATGTTTTAAAAGAAACGAGTCGCACATTTTATATACCTATTACTTTTTTAAAAAATGATTTAAAAATGTCTGTTGCCGCTGCTTATTTAGCGATGCGTGCCATTGACGAAATTGAAGACCATGAAAAGCTATCGAATGATGTGAAGTTTGATTTACTTTCAGCAATAAGTGAATTATTAAAAAATGAATTCGATGCTGAAGCATATCAAACCTTATTAGCTCCATATGCCGATCAACTGCCGGAAGTTTCCCTTCGCCTAGCAGATTGGTTAACATTTTGTCCAGATGGATCTCGAAAAATTGTCCAAGCTTCTACAAGTGAAATGGCTTATGGCATGGGAAAATGGGCAAAAGCCAACTGGCAAGTGCATACACGTGAAGATTTGGATGACTATACATACTATGTGGCAGGTCTCGTTGGAACAATGCTGTCAGAGTTATGGGCGTGGGGTGCAGGCATTCAAACAGATCGTGATTTAGCGATTGGCTATGGTCGCGGACTTCAAGCCGTCAATATTTTACGTAACCAGCATGAAGATTTAGATGAGCGTGGTGTAAGCTTCGTGCCGGACGGTTGGACACGAGAAGATTTATTTGCCTATGCAGAGGAAAACTTAGCCAAAGCAGACCTTTATATAGAGGCTATTAATAAGCGTACCATTCTATTGTTCTGCCGACTCCCACTTGCGCTAGCGCACAAAACATTAAAAGCGATGCAAGAAGGTCGTGAAAAAATGACACGCGCAGAAGTGGAGCAAACAGTAGAAGAAGTGCAAGGAGAATAGAGGTGCCTGACACCCAAACAATTCAAACAATTCACTTCAATTTATAAAAATGCATAGGCCCTTGTCTTAAGTAAGCTTAAGACAAGGGCTTTGCTTTTATATTTCGCTGATAAATCGACTAATCAGCTCATAGCTCAAGTATAGCGAAAGTACAGATAATAATGTAAATACAATCTTTTCTACTTTTCCACCTGTTCTTGTTGTTAGTGGAAAACGAACCGACATGTTGAACGGAAAGAAAAGCTTCACTCCCTGTTTCGTTCCCATATCCAATATAATGTGACTCGACATCCCTATTAAAAGTCCCGCAACAATCGACGGATATGGAATAATTGTCTGTAACAATAGCGCGACAAGAACCACAAACAATAAACTATGTGTAAAAGAGCGATGTCCAAATAGCTTGTTTACCATTTTTGAAATAAGAGGAAAGGTTCTCCCGATTTTACTTCCTCCGTGGCAAATATCTGGAAGTAATGCACCGAGTACACCCGCTCCTACTAATACAAATGGATTATCATTCGAAATTTGTGCAAAAGCAAGGCTTGCTGTGATGCCTCCAACAATATGTGTATTCCCTTGCATGATATCTACCTCACTTTTTATGTATTAAACATGTTACTTTTCTACTGTACCATATCCCTCATTAAAATAGAACATACATTCCAAACATACGTTTTTATTTTACAACGTTCTATCTTTTTAAAAATTTATTACACGAACATCAAAATATCAGAAATAATTCAGTAACTAAGTGTATATCTAGTATGTCGAGAGAGAAAAATGATTACTGGAGGTTAATATGAAATCGTATAAAGGAATGCTATTTATTTTAATAACAATGTGTGGCAGCGGCTTACTATGGTATTTTGCCACTCCGATTGAAACGATACATGTGTTAAATAAGCTTAGTCACATCGTCGGCGGATTGGCGATCACTGGATTTTTTCTAGTATTTTTATTAGCAACACGAGTGAAAATTCTTGAAAAATGGTTTCACGGCTTAGAATATGTTTATATGTACCATAAATATTTGGCGATTTTGTCATTAGGGTTGGTCATTCTACACAGCCAATTACAGGATTTGGTCCCTCATGGAGACCAAGCTATTGAAACGCCGCTGAGTGAATTTGCAAAAGAACTTGGAGAGCTGGCGCAAAATGGCTTTATCGGACTTATAGTGATAGCATTATTTGCTAAATTTCTAAAATATGAGCATTGGCGCTATATCCACCGCCTATTGCTAATTCCTTATGCATTAGGTCTTTACCATGCATACTTCTCAAGTAGATATGATTTATTTCAACCGACACCTTTAGGGATATTTACGGCCATTACTGCTATTGTCGGGACTATGTCCGCTCTGTACATGCTGACAATGTATCAGGACATGCGCTTTAAACATACGGGTAAAGTTTCAGGCATTCGGAAATTAGGTGACAGTGCTGTTGAATTAGAATTAACTTTAGATCGCAAACTGAGTTATCAAAATGGCCAATATATCTTTTTAAAAATTTTCCAAACGGGGCTAGAAAAAGCGCCACATCCCTTCTCTATTTCAGGTGGAGATGGGCAAAAAATATATGTAACGATTAAAGCACTTGGAGATTTTACTAAAAAGGTCAATGCACTGATACAATTAGATTCAAAAGTAGCCGTTGAAGGCCCCTATGGTCATCTAGACTTTGACAAAGGTTATCAGCAGCAAATTTGGATAGCAGGCGGTGTAGGTATTACACCTTTTTTATCGTATTTACAATCTAATCCTACCGATCGAGACATTGAATTATTTTACACTTACCGTGGGCACAACGATGCGATTCACAAAGATCTTTTGCAAAAATATGCAGAAAACAATAAACATTTCAAAGTGAATTTTATTGATACGACTACTATGGACAGGCTGACATTTGATGATGTTTCAGTGCCAGCCCATACGAGTATCTTTATGTGTGGGCCTGAAAAAATGGTAAAACGTTTTACAAAACAGTTTAAACAATCTAGCACTAACGATATCGATATCAACTTTGAAGCTTTTAAATTTAAATAATAGCCTTATTTCCAAATAAAAGAGGCTTACATCCCCTAGAAGAGATGTAAGCCTCTTTATTATTGATTCATTTTGATTACAAACAACTGCCTATTTTTACCGATTAGGATACTTACTATTGCTAGTAATAGACCCGAAATCATAAATACTATTCTTATGCCGAATACATCTGCTATTATGCCCATTACTAAAGAGGCAATGCCAAATCCCCCCGTTAAGATAGCGCTTAAAGCCGTATAAACAGCAGATAATTCCTTTCTTGAAACACTTGTTTGAATAACGGTATGTTGTGGGATGCTCTTTATTTGCCCAAAAAGCCCCACACAAAAAGTTAAAAATAATGCAATGTTTGGCATGCTATTGACACTAAATAAAATAGTGGCACAACACGTAAATAATGATCCAATCACCATCACTTGCGCTATGTTCTTTTCAATGGATGCGCTATATTTCACACAATAAATGCTGCCCACTATTAATCCCACAAAATATATGCCATTGATAAAGCCCCACCACCGCTTGTCAACATGCAAAGCATCATGGACAAATACCAATATAATGGCTGCAATCCATACCGTACCCGCAATGGTTTCAAGAATATCAATCCATACGATTTGACGTAACAAAGGGGTATTCCACAATGTTTTCCAGCCCTTAACAACCTGATCTATTTTCCCTTGTTGTTCGAGTGATTGCTGGTCTACATTTTCTAATAAAGATAATACAAAACTCGCTATAGCAAACAAACACCCCACAACCCAAATAAGTTGCTGAGAGCTGAGAACAAGTAAAAATAGGCTCCCTACAAACCACATAATGGATTGAATAAATTGCGTGACTCCTTCATCTATGCCATTTGCTTTCAATAATTGTTCATCCTTCACATAATAAGGAACCAATGTCTGTCTTATTGGGTTGGCACAGCCATCAAGAAATGCAATCATACTGATGACAATAAACAACAGGTAAAAATTTGTTGTGGAGATGCTAACTAACAATAGCCCTAAAGCAAATAATAAACACGTTTTTCCGATTTGCGAACCTGCCATTAACCACTTTAAATTTACCTTCTCGAACAAAAGCGGCGTCAATATACTGGACACAAACATCGATGTTGCAATCGTAAATGGCACAAAGGATGCGGCAATAGCTGATCCCGTTAAAAGATAAATGATATGAATAACACTTACGATATATAAAACGTCACCTATATTGGCAAGTGACTGCCCTACAAGTAATAACCAAAAATTTCTACCCAAATTCATAAACTATCCCCCATTTTTCAAGAAAATAAATTCATTGAAATGGGCGATTTTAAATTGGAAGATTCATGAAACTTGCCTCCCCCATTTTTAACGAAATACCATTCATTAAAATGAGGGATTTTTAAATTGGACGATTCATACAAACGGTCTCCTTCTGCTAGCTGATAAATCAGGGGGATTTAGATTTATCAAATTTTTATAGTGAATAACTTATTTTTCTATATTTTTATTTTCCATACAATAAATCTTGCTTACAATTATACCGATATTTATAAAAAATAGTTGTTTTTTTATTTACTTACAGAGCATGTTGAACTGGATGATATCATAAAGTGATTTAATGTTCCCTAAAGTAATTAGTCCATTTTTATAGGACTATTACGATATTTCTTGGGAAATGATGTGGATTTTATGTGCTCTAATAAACGTGTTGAAAGGGGAGAGTTTTAATGAATTATTATGATCCGTATTATAGTGATTATGATGCAGTCTTTGGTGGTTTCATGGTGGTTTTCTTTTTCGTATTATTGGGCATGTTAATTGTTGGGTACGTTGTGAATGCACTTATTTATTTTATGGCTTCGAAAACAAACGGTTTTAGCGATGTAGCTTATATAGCATGGATTCCAATTATCAATATTTATAGTTTATTTCTACTTACCGCCAATGGTGATGATGATGCGACAATCCGTGCAACAGCGAAAAAAACAACATTCATTTATGCAGCATTATTTATCATTTCGTTCGTCCCATTAGTTGGATTTATTGCTTCACTTGTTATGTTCGGCTATTGGGTTTACTACACATATCGTCTTCTATTCCGCTGGACTGGTGAGTCTGGAAAAGCCGTTCTCTACATTATTTTATCTATTATTACATGTGGCTTATTCTATGCTATCTACGGCTTAATGCGTATGAAACGACCATTTATCGTATAGTTGTAGAGTAAAGAGCCTCTTTAAATCCCTTTTCGTCCAGCAAGACGGAAAGCGGATTTTTTTGTGCTTATACCTTGTCGTTTCTGTTCATTCCCCTCCTATTTCCAATATTTTTTCCAAAATGAAGCCAGCGTTCCCGATGAATATGCTATATTATAGTTAGAAAATTTAGAATTTCTAATTTTTAAACAAAGGGGATTTTATTTATGTATGAAAATATTTTAAGACATCCAGGACCTACACCGATTCCTAAAAAAGTGCAACTTGCGATGAACCGAGATATCTTCAGCCATCGAAGCAATGAATTTGTTGAGCTATATCGTGAAACGACAGAGCTAGTGAAAGCTGTTTTCGGCACGAAGCAGGACATATTATTGCTTCCATCTGGTGGCACAGCAGCACTGGAGGCTGCTGCTGTCAATACCGTTAATGCGGGCGATGATGTTGTTGTCATTACCGTAGGAGCTTTTGGAGATTATTTCGTTTCAATTTGCGAAAAATATGGCTTTAACGTACATAAGCTAGCAAAACAATGGGGACAAGCATGCACAGCTGAAGAGTTGCGTACTTTTTTACAACCTCTACAGCATATTAAAGCTGTTTTTATTACGTACAACGAAACGTCAACAGGTATTTTAAATCCCATTGCAGCGTTAGCACAAGTCGTGCGTGAAGAAAGCGATGCGTTAGTTATCGTTGATGGCGTAAGCTGTATTGGTGGAGCTCCTGCTGAGATGGATGCGTGGGGAATTGATATCCTCGTAACAGGCTCGCAAAAGGCGATGATGCTTCCACCTGGGCTTTCTCTCGTTAGCGTTAGTGACAGAGCTTGGAAAGTTATCGAAGAAAATACTATGCCATCTTATTACTTAAATTTATTGAGCTATCGTGATTGGGCTCACAAAGGGATGACACCAAATACCCCTACCATCACACTTATTTATGGATTACGTGAAGTATGTAAACTCATTGAAGAAGAAGGTGGCTTTGCTCACACTGTTGCACGCCATGAATTGATGAAAAATATGGTGCGCAGTGCAATGAAAGCTCTTCACATGGAATTATTGACAACGGATGAGTTCGCTTCACCAACGATTACTGCTATCATGGCGCCAAAAGGTATTGCATTAAATGCGTTTTTACATCACCTTAAACAACACTATCATTTAGATTTTGCTGGTGGTCTTGGGCCTTTACAAGGGGAAATTTTTAGATTTGGGCATATGGGCTACTGCTTCCCTAGCGATATTTTACAAGCCGTTTCTTTAATGGAAGCGGCATTGCAAGACTTTGCCTATGACTTTGAGCCAGGTGCAGGTGTCAGCGCAGCACATAAAGTGTTTTTAGCCGCACAGGCGAATACGATTACAAGCCCCTAATTAGCTGACCTATGAGCTTGGACAAAAGAGAAAAAATGTTAGATTGACTAAAGTCGTTCTAACATTTTTTCTTATCTAGACAATTTTCTTACAGACTATAAAGATAATAATAAAGTTGAGTAAAATCCTTTGCAATTAACGAATCTCGTTCTATAAAAAATTGTAATGTACCCGAGTCTGCTATCATAGCATATGTTTTTTTAGCATTGCCTTCCATATCTAATTGAAATAGTAACTCAGCATTGCTATTTTTTTCATCAAAGCTATTTTTATCCATAAATGCATAGCCACCTATTTTCGTTCCACTACCATCTGTTTCATCAAAGTACTTTGAATAAGCAGGATTCTCTATTGGTAAGTCATAATGAACGGAGCGAGGATCCGTATACGGTACTAGCTCTTGAAGTAATGTTGCCTTCAATGCATAAGGACCCCCAAAAATAATCGGTTCACATAGCTCATACTCCATTTCTTCATCTGAAAATGGCTCGATATCATGAGAGGGATCAAAGTCCGAATAATACCGACAATAATAGCCATCCTTGTCAACACCATAATCTTCATCCGCCAACACAAAAAACTGTAGAAGCCCTTGCTGTGGATAATCTTTTAGCTTAGGTAGCTTTGCAAAATTAAGCTGTGCTATAAACATATATGGTATGCCACTGCTATGTACTGGGAAGTCATCACCTAATTTACTATACGGTCTTCCACCTAATTTACTATCCGTATAAGTAACTGACTCCTCTACTGCTTGTAAAATAATCGCCTGCTTTAATGAATCCTTCAATAACGTTCAATCCTTTCCTATTAACTAAAAATAATTTCCTAATTAACATCCTGCAAAATAAAAAGACACATACCACTCTAACAGAGCATATCTGTCTTTTTATTGACTTTACTCATCATTTTATCATTAACTGTTTTTCATTATTTATTTTTGCTACATGTTCACCTTCGCCATGTACTCTTCTCGCATCTCTTGTGGTACCATACTTCCCCCTGTTGCCCAGACAAGATGTGTAGCTTGTTCCATTATATCCTGTAAATGATGCTTTTCTATATAGTTTTGTCCGTTCTTTAGCAAATGAATGGGACCAAACATTCCCGCATGTGCAGAAGGCTCTAAAAATACCCCTTCACTTTCCATTGCTAAAGCAAGGGACATAAACAATTCTTCATCTTTTACGGTATAGCAACCGCTAATATACGATTCCATCACTTTTCCTACAAATTTAGAAGCACGCCCTACAGCAAGACCGTCTGCTTCTGTTTGATTGTCCAAGCCAATATCCTCTACACTGATTTCATCATGTAAGCCTGTCATAAGCCCAATCATCATACAAGGTGAGGCAGTTGGCTCCGCAAAGAAGATATGAACATGCTCCCCGAATATTTCACGTAAACCGTATGCAACCCCTCCAGGTCCACCCCCTACCCCACATGGTAAATAAACGAACAATGGATGTGCTTTGTCCACTTGAATGTTTGTCTTTTCTAACTGGACTTTTAGGCGTTTTGCTGCTACTGCATAGCCAGCAAATAAATCTTTTGAATTTTCATCATCAATAAAATGACACATTGGATTTTGTGAAGCTTCCAGACGCCCCTGTTCTACAGCAACACTATAGTCTGCTTTATATTCAATAACCGTTGCACCTTTTTCTCTTAGCAACGCTTTCTTCCACTCTTTTGCGTCACTAGACATATGTACAACGACATTGAACCCTAATTTTTTAGCCATTATGCCGATACTGAGCCCTAAATTACCAGTTGAACCTACGGCAATCGTATACTGCTGAAAAAACGTCCGTAGTTCTTCAGTGGCGAACACCGCATAATCATCTTCTATTGTTAACATACCATTAGCAATCGCCAAACGCTCTGCATGCTTTAAAACTTCATAGATTCCACCACGAGCTTTGATGGAGCCAGAGATAGGCAACGTGTGATCACATTTTAAAACGAATTTACCTGGAATGGATAGTGCGAACATTCTCTCGAGTGCCTTCTTCATTTGTGCAATTTGTTGAATAGGCGATTCAATCAGCCCTTTACTGTGTAATAGTTCAGGATAAGCAATAGTTAAATAGGAAGAAAAGCGTTGCAGCGTTTCTTCCGCATCTTTAACCTCCTCGTTAGAAAAGAGTGTTGTTTTTGCCTTTTTCGTCCATTTTGTATTCTCCCAAAATACAGTCTCCCGATTTTTTATCGTTTCTAATAGTGGATATTGGTGAAATAATTCGTGTTTTAGGTCATTTTCCATCTGCTGATTCCTCCATTTTTTGCGCTAAAATTGCTCGTTCACAAATTTGTCGAAATTTCATTTCGAACAGCATATTATTTTCTTTCGTTCTTTTTTTAGGTCCCTTGGTTCGTCCTCCAGCACGTCTAATTTTCTGCCCAACATGGCGCATATCGAGCAAACGTTCGATATTTTCATTAGACATTTCCCTGCCATTTTGATCGATTGGATAACCTCCACGTGCCAACACCATGGCCGCTAAACCGTAATCCTGTGTAATAACAATATCATGTTTTGAAAGCGCATTCACTAGCGTGAAATCAACCGAATCTGGACCCTTTGGTACAATAATTGTTATTACATTATCACGTTCAATACGGTGTGATGTATCGCAAAACAAGATAGTTTCAATCTCAAACTCAGATGATATAGATAGCGCTAAATCCACGACTGGACAGGCATCAGCATCAATTAATACCTTCACAATAAGGCATCATTCCCTTCTCATTATTAGATAAATCAAGTACCTTGATATTATTTTAATATAATATTTTCTTGACCCTGTTTGCTCATTTTTTCACAAACTTATCCAACTTGGAAAAAGTATTTTATTGAATAGTGTGAAAAATAGATATACGATACACCTATCAACCAATTTGGAGGTTTTCATTATGACAACAACAACTTTAAGCAATGAACAATTAGCACAAGAATACGTTGACGGCGTGTTCGAGCAACTAAAACAACAAAATAGCCATCAAGCGGAGTTTTTACAAGCAGCTGAAGAAATTTTCCTTTCATTAGTGCCTGTATTTGCACAACACCCTGAATATATTAAAGCAAATATTCTTTCTCGTATCGTTGAGCCAGATCGCATCATTTCATTCCGTGTCGCTTGGCAAGATGATAACAACCAAGTACAAGTGAACCGTGGTTACCGCGTTCAATACAGCAATGTAATGGGTCCTTACAAAGGTGGACTTCGTTTCCACCCTTCTGTAAACGAATCAATTATTAAGTTTTTAGGTTTTGAGCAAATCTTTAAAAACGCTTTAACTGGTCAACCAATCGGTGGTGGTAAAGGTGGATCTAACTTTAATCCAAAAGGTAAATCCGATTCAGAAATCATGCGCTTCTGCCAAGCATTCATGACTGAATTATACCGTCATATTGGGCCAGATGTCGATGTTCCTGCTGGTGATATCGGTGTAGGTGCTCGTGAAGTGGGTTATCTATGGGGTCAATACAAACGTTTAACAAAAGCAAATGAATCTGGCGTATTAACAGGTAAAACTCCTGGTTATGGTGGTTCATTAGCTCGTAAAGAAGCAACTGGTTACGGTACAGTATACTTTGTAGAAGAAATGTTAAAAGATGCAAATGATTCTTTTGAAGGTAAAACAGTTGTCGTTTCTGGTTCTGGTAATGTATCGACTTATGCAATTGAAAAAGCTCAAGCTTATGGTGCTAAAGTAGTTGCGTGCTCTGACTCTTCAGGCTATATCTATGATCCAGAAGGTTTAGATCTTGATGCCGTTAAAGAAATTAAAGAAGTAAAAGGTGACCGTATATCAACTTACGTTAATTACCGTCCAAATGCTACATTTACAGAAGGTTGTACAGGAATTTGGTCAATTCCATGTGATATCGCGCTTCCATGTGCTACACAAAACGAAATCAATGGCGACGCTGCTCGTACATTAATCTCAAACGGTGTAAAAGCAATTGGTGAAGGTGCTAACATGCCATCTGACCTTGAAGCAATTAACGAATTTTTAAATGCTGGCGTATTATTTGGTCCTGCTAAAGCAGCAAATGCTGGTGGTGTTGCTGTATCTGCACTAGAAATGGCACAAGATTCAAGCCGTGTATTCTGGTCATTTGAAGAAGTAGATGCGAAGTTACACCAAATTATGAAAAATATCTACGCAGATAGTAAAGCTGCTGCTGATAAATACGGTTACCCAGGCAACTTAGTTGTTGGAGCAAACATCGCTGGCTTTATTAAAGTTGCTGATGGTATGCTATCTGAAGGCGTATATTAATAAAATCCTTTTACAATTTATTCAATCATTCTAGCATCTAGTAACTAGAATCTATTGATAAAATTTAGAATCTTCTTAATTTCACTTAAGATGATAACGAACATTCGTTATCATCTTATTTTTTTGTAGAATATAGGTGAAAAAATAAGTATAACAAAGATTAAAACGAACATTATTTATACTATATATTTAAAACATTCGTGTTATAATTATTGTGTACTATGAAATATTGGAGGGTTTTTTGTGGAATTATTGTATACAGGTAAAACGAAAAATGTGTTCAAATTAGAAGATGGTCATTATTTATTAAAATTTAAAGATGATGTAACTGGTGAAAATGGCGTATTTGATCCGGGCGCAAATACTGTTGGTTTAACAATTGATGGTGCAGGTCTTGCAGGTCTTCGCCTAACTTCTTATTTCTACTCAAAACTAAACGAACAAGGTGTCCCTACTCACTACGTAGACGCAAACTTCGATGATGCTACAATGACTGTAAAGCCCGCAACTGTTTTTGGAAAAGGGTTAGAAGTCATTTGCCGATTCAAAGCTGTTGGTTCTTTCCTACGTCGCTATGGTGCTTACGTACAAGAAGGACAACCTTTAGACTCTTTCGTAGAAGTAACAATCAAAGATGATGATCGTCTAGATCCTCCAATTTCTGAAGATGCTTTAGCGATGTTAAACCTGTTAACACATGAAGAATATGCTATTTTAAAACAACGCACAATTGAAATTTCTAAATTTGTTGGTGCAGAGCTTGCGAAAAAAGGCTTAAAACTATACGATATTAAATTAGAATTCGGCCGTGACGCACAAACAAATGAAATATTATTAATTGATGAAATCTCTGGCGGCAATATGCGCGCTTACAAAGGTGAACAATATATTGAGCCATTAGAGCTTGAAAAAATTATGTTAGCTGACTAATCACGGATTCCCCTTCATGCAACCAATGCATTGAGGGGGTTTTTTAGTGTGTAGTAGTAATATTTTTTACATTCAATCCAAAATTTCCAATCTAACAATTTTTTTGAAACCTTTTACCACTTCACTCGTATATTGAATAGAAACATATATTATCATCTTTGGAGGTACTTTAATGGAAAACTATAATGAAACACCGCAACAAGAAAGGTCTAAAGTGAATCCGTTTCTGTCTACTTGGATGCATCCAAAGCAAACTGCTCGCTATATGATTGATGCCAAATCAATCGGTTATGCAATTCTTGTTATGTCCATTGCCTATATTGGAGCTATGCTTACTGGTCTTATAGATAGTAATTTTTTACTTGATGTATCCCCTTGGATTATCGTGCTATTCTGTGTGATTTTAGCACCGATTTCAGCAATTATTGGTACAGCGTTTTCTACCCTAATTTTTTGGTTAGTCGGTAAATTATTTAAAGGTAGTGCAACGTTTTCCGAAATGTTTAAAGGATTGAGCTTAGCGGGTGTACCATTTATTGCGCTTATTCCATTCTACTTAATATGGCTATTTACATCACCTGAGTCTTTAATGGATGCTAACTACATGGAATCAGCCCCTTGGATTTTTTGGCCGTCAATACTTATGACAGCTGTTACTAGCATTTGGTCTATGGTTATTACAGTTGGCGTTGTAGCAGAAGCACATCAATTTTCAAATTGGAAGGCATTCTTTACAGTTCTTATTCCTTCAATTGTTGGTGTAGTCATACTATTTATCCTTCTTATTATCATATTCATCGGAATAATCGGTATCAGTATGATTTAAAAAAATCTCCCCTCTCAAATTATTGAGAGCGGGAGATTTTTTGGACCATAACAATTTACATTATACCGAAAGGACGGTTTGTTGCTGGAATAACTCAGATACACCAGATGCAACGGCTGCTCCACTAACTGCACGTGAAACAATTTCAACAACACGCTCATCTAATGATTTAGGCACGATATATTCCTCAGTTAATTCTTCATCACTCACAAGAGAAGCAATCGCCTCTACTGCTGCTAACTTCATATCTTCATTAATATCTGTTGCGCGGACATCTAATGCTCCGCGGAAAATCCCTGGGAAAGCTAGGACATTATTAATTTGATTTGGATAGTCAGAACGACCAGTCCCCATAATACGAACACCCCACGCTTTCGCATTTTCATACGTAATTTCTGGATTTGGATTCGCAAGTGCAAAGACAACTGGATTTTCATTCATCGATGCAATATGTGCCTCTGTTAGTAAATTCGCAACAGATACGCCAATAAAGACATCGGCACCTACGAGAGCATCATCCAACGTACCATGTAATTTTTCCGGATTTGTTAAATGCGCCACCGCATCTTTAATCGGGTTCATGCCTTCCGCACGGCCTTCATAAATAATTCCTTTTGTATCACACATATAAATATTTTTATAACCCATTTGTACAAGGATACGTAAAATGGCAATACCAGCTGCACCAGCTCCGTTAATAACTACTTTCATCGTCGCTACGTCCTTCTTCACAATACGATTTGCGTTTATCATCCCAGCACCTACAACAATTGCCGTACCATGCTGATCATCATGAAACACCGGAATATCACATTCTTGACGTAGTCGATCTTCAATCTCAAAGCAACGTGGTGCAGAAATATCTTCCAAATTAACACCACCGAATGTTGGCGCAAGCGCCTTCACAATGCTGACGATTTCATCCGTACTTTTTGTATCTAAACATAGTGGAAAAGCGTCAACATTGGCAAAACGCTTTAATAAAATTGCTTTACCTTCCATTACAGGTAGTGCTGCTTTCGGCCCAATATCCCCTAGCCCTAACACCGCAGTACCATCAGATACAATAGCCACCATATTGCCCTTCATTGTATAGTCATAGACAAGCGATGGATTTTTTTCAATTTCAATACAAGGTGCCGCTACACCAGGCGAATACGCAAGGCTAAGATCATAAGAGTCTTGCACAGGTACTTTTGAAATCACCTCTAATTTCCCACTATATTGTGCATGCATATCTAACGCTTTTTTCATAATATCCATTCAATCCGCCCCTTTTTCTTCTGTTTTATTGTATGTCAGTATCATAATACTTTGTGAAATCATAGTCAATGAAAAAACTCTAAAAAGCAGTATTTTCTTTGATAAATCAATATTTCCTATCGTTTATAACGTTTTATTGTATTGTTATTTATTTCACAATCAATTATTCTGATATAATAAATAACCTTTTTCAGCTTTTAAAAAACGTAGTTATAACAGCAATCAACCTGTTCAGTTTTTCACATAGTATTTTACTGCAGTAAATGAGAAAAATTTCACAAACTCATGTAAGCGCATCCATTGTTACATCTAAATCCGCCACATTTTATTCACATTTTTTCACAAACTTTTTTAACAACAGAAAAAAGAGTCCTTACGGCAAGGACTCTCAGAACGAGGACAAACTCATATTAAAAAGGAAAATACTTGCCAAGCAGTGCAGTTTACCCGCGGATTGAGCTAAAATATCCGCGAAGTAGAGTGCTTTACCCGCGGATTGAGCTAAAATACCCGCGAAGTAGCACGCTTTACCCGCGATGTATTTTAAGACTCTTGCTTAAATTGCTTAGTAAAAGCGGTAATAATATGTTTGGATGACCATTGCTCCCCCGACACCTTGGTGATTGGGTACTCTCGGCGAAAAATGGCTTTCGTTATGGCATCGTCTGTGTAGCCTTGGGAATAGAGCTTTCGCACCTCTCCCTCCAAGTCCTCTAAATAAGCAATTTTTTCGCTTATTTTCGCCCGACCATCCGCAAGAAAACCTGCATG
Source organism: Lysinibacillus sphaericus (assembly GCF_002982115.1). Lineage (GTDB taxonomy): Bacteria > Bacillota > Bacilli > Bacillales_A > Planococcaceae > Lysinibacillus > Lysinibacillus sphaericus. Next base: position 2,898,179 of record NZ_CP019980.1, read on the forward strand.
GCAACAATAGACCTGCTCAAAGTCAAAATGTAATAGTTTCTTTAACGATGCCAAAGTATGTACGATGTTTTCCTCATCGAGCACAACCTTTGTCTTCGTTTGAATATATAAATCTCCTGTAAACATGGCACCTGTTGCCCGATTGTAAAACGACAAATGATCTGTTGTATGTCCTGGTGTCGTAATAATGTCCCAAGTGGCAGATTTCGTTTCAAGTGTGTCTCCAAATGGCTGTGCAATAAATGCTGGTCGCTGTCCCCAGAGCGCCTGACGATAGAATGGATAGTTTCCGTCTTCCGCACAATTCGCAATGGACTCACGATGAACGTAAATCGGGATCTTTTGTTGTTGCTGAATCCAAGCAGCATTGCCCGAATGGTCTTCATGTGCATGAGTCAACGCAACTTGTTCAACCGACAGCTCGCGAAAAAAAGATTGAAACTCCTCTGCAAGCGAATTAGAACCTGTATCAATCAGGAGTCCATCCACATAAAAGCTATAGACACTCATTCCTATACCTTGAACAGCTACTTTACCATGTGCACATTGCACGTTACCGTGTTGTTCGATTTCAATACTTTTCTCTAATTTATACATATGTTTCCCCCTTCCCCTTTGTAAAAAAAGTGTAGCATAAAATGAATGATGAGTCATTTTTAGCGTAAATTTCCATTTGAAGCCCCATGAGTGATCTATTTTAATCTGCCCAAGTATTTCTGAAGAAAAAAACGCCCACCAAGGTGAGCGTCTTCTCCTAATTATTCATTTGTTCCAGTTTCTACATCGTATGCTGTAATCCAATCACTATAGCTTCCTGTATAGAGCTGAATATTTTCATACCCTTCATCTGCAAGTACTGCGTAGAGCGGTGATGCTGTGACACCACTGCCACAATAAACCACTATCTGTTCATCTTGTGCAACCTTCGCACGAAGCGCATCATTAGCTTGCAGTGTTCCTTCAACTTTTAACTGCTCCCAATCAAAGTTTTTAGCAGTTGGGATATGACCCGCCACTTTATCAAGCGGTTCAACTTCACCACGGTAACGGGCAGCAGCTCGTGCATCTAATAGCGTTGCTGACTGTTCTCCATCAACAATTGCCTTAACTACTTCACGTGGCGCATACAGATGATCTTGCCAATTCAAATCAAGCGTTGTCGGCGCATATTTCACAATATCCTTTGTGAACGTCACTTTTTCTTCCAATGCCGTCGCTCCACCATTGACAATGACCACATTTGGGAAACCTGCATAGGTTAACATCCACCAAGCGCGCGGTGCAAACGGTGATGCTCCTTGGTCATAAACGACAATTTGATCTTCGTAGCGCAGACCTAATTCTTGAAAGACAGACGTAAGCTTTTCCTTACTCGGCATCGGATGTCGGCCGTTTTCGCTTTCCATATCCGATAAATCCTGCTCTAAATCAACATACACCGCTCCTGGTGCATGACCTGCCTCAAATGCTTGCTTTCCAAATTGTTTGTTTTGTAAATCATAGCGAGCATCTACAAAACGGACACCGTCAACTTGAATTTCCTCAATTGTTTTGAACACTTTTCCCATGTGAATCACCTCATGCGTATTGTAGTTGTGCGTAAATTGATTTCCACGAAGCTAATCGACTTTCCTCTTGTAACACAAGTCGTTCAGTTGCAATTTGCTCTAGTGCTTGATGGTAAATATGCAAGCGTAATCTTTCCGCTTCTTCACCGATATAGGCAATGGCCCAAGTCATGAGTGCTACTTTTTGTCCATCTAAATAATTTTGAGCATCTGGCTTTGTTAATGCTTCTAACGCTTCACTTAGCTTGACTTTTTCATTTTTCTCAAAGAATGCTTTTTGATTACGGAAATGCGATTTCACACTTGCATATTTTGTAACATCTGCAAATGGACCTTCAAATGCTAATAAATCTGGCTCAGATGATTCAAAGGCTAAAAACGAGAAGCTACGGTTCATTTCTTTCAGCTCACGGACTTCGTCTTTAAAACGAAGTTGCATTTTCTTACTAATAAATTGGGATAAGCGGAAGTTTGTAACACGCATTTCCTGTGTAAAATCAAATCGTAAGCTTTGCAAGACTTCTTTCAACGCATGCTCTAATGCTTGCTGTGCAGGCATAGCCGCAAAGGTTGAAGGGTTATAACCTTCTTTAAAGAATTCAGGGTAGCGATAAAAGACGCGTTGTAAAACATAATACAATAATTCATCTAGTTCCTGTTTTGTTTCACTTTCCATCATGCTTGTATTTAAGGCATTAAACTTCGATTTAATGTGCTGTTCAAGCGTAGTCAGCTCAGCTAAACGCTCATCTTTACGTTTTAAGTTTTCCTCTGTTTGAGCAATTAAATCACCTAAACGTTGCTCTGTTTTGTCCACTTCTTCTGCAAGTGCCTGCACCGCTAATGCACTTAACTCATCATTTAAAAATGTATGGAAAGCATCCTCGAACGGAGGCATGCCCGATGCAAATGAAGCACCCTCTACTTTTTCTTTTAATGCCATTAAGCTAGATACCCCATATAAACGTGGGAAACGAATACCAAAGCGTTGTAATTCTGAACGAACATAACCTTTTACATCTTCTTGTTCTTCTTCTGTCGTTGCCAAATCAATCGCATTAACGATAAAGAACATTTTATCAAGTTCAAAGGCATCCTTTACACGACCTAATTGAATTAAAAACTCTCGATCCGCTTTAGCAAATGCGTGGTTATAGTACGTAATAAATAAAATGGCATCCGCATTACGAATATATTCAAAGGCAACCCCTGTGTGACGCGCATTGATGGAATCTGCCCCCGGCGTATCGACAAGCGTTACACCCATACGCGTTAACGGACTATCATAATAAAAGTCAATATTATCGACGAAGCATGATTTATTTTCTTGTGCTACAAATTTTTCAAACTCTTCACGCTCTACACGTAACACTTGTCCAAGTTCCGTTTTAAATGTTGGATAGCCTTCTTTATATGCACGAATAAATGATTTATGCACATTTAATCGTTCATCAGTAAGCTGTACCGCTAGTCCTTCATCTGCACGGTTAAATGCTTCATCTAAAGACGAAACCGTTAAACCAATCGCCGCATAAGAACCTTGGATATCCTCAAGCATTTGTGCTGCCGTTTTTAACTGAACATCTGCTGTTTCGTGAGGATGCTCTGGTGTCACCGGACGAATTTTATTAATAGCCGCTGTTGTAGGATTAGGTGATACTGGTAACACTTTTGCACCCATTAGGGCATTCGAGAAGGAAGATTTCCCTGCACTAAACGCACCGAATAATGCAATCGTAAAGTCCTTTTTCTGTAATCGCTCTACTTTGTTTTCTAAATAGCTTGCTACTTCTGCAAAACCTTGGACCTCTTTCACCGCATTGGCTGTATGAAGTGCCCGTTTTATAACACCTTCAATAGGTAGACTAGATGTACTCACTGCATGTTGCGTTTCCTCTTGCTGAATAATCTCTTCTTTTGGTTTGAGCATCGACTCGTCAAATAATCGGATATCTGCTAAATCCTGCTCAAACGCTTTTTCCCAAAGTGTGAGTTGATCATTCGCTTCTTTTCGAATTTCATTGCTTGCTTGATGCATAACACCTGCACTATATTGCTGATAACTTTCGATTTCTAGTACAGCTTGAATGGCATCTACTTTCGCCTGCATACCAGCCATTTTCAACTTAGATGGTGCTGCTGTTTCAGTTGCAACAGTTTGTAACGTTGTTGCTTGGGCATCCTTCCACACATCTGTTTCCTGTATAAAATAACGTTTCGTTGCTTCTGCAACACGGTTGGCAAAATTAAGAACAGCCTCTCCTGTTAATATAGCACCGACTTGTACTTGCTGTTCAATTAACGAAAATGGTAAATCAAATACATAAGCATCCACTGCTTGCGCACGTTCCTCACTTAACGCCCCGACATCTTTTAATGCCTTTTTCATTAACCCTTTTAAATGACCCGTAATTTGAGCGTGTACAACTGTTTGATAGGCACTGTATGCTTCTTCTTTACGACGATTACGCTCTTCCTCAGTTTTCTTTTTCGCTGAAAATAAACCGCCTACTTTAAACCCTTCCTGCTTACTTTCTAAATAAAGACGCAATTTATCTCGCACATCGGCCGGCATAATGGTTGCATTAGCAAGTAACTCTTTACGTTCTTCCTCAAATGTTTCATTCCAAGCTTCCACTGAGAATAATTCTACTTGACGATTTAACTTATTATATTGCTCTAAAATATCCTGATGATGTGCCCAATCATCGGCACTTAAAATATCTTCATCAATATCTAAACGATCTTGCTTTTCTTCCATTAAGAAGTTGTCATGCTCACTTTGCAATAAACGTAGCGTATTGGTCGCTGTCTGTACAAGCTGATCTTGCCAATCGTTCATGCTATCCATCACAATTTTTTTCACTGTTTCAAAATCATTATTTGGATGCTCTGGCTCTCGTAAAGATGTGAAAAAGACGCCTTTTGGCACAACGCCCCATGCTGAAAATGAATTGTGAACAGTCGCTTTAAAGTCTTCAAAGCTTAATTCATTTTCCTTATGCTTATCAATCATATTAACGATTAAATATACATTCGGATTATATTTCATTAATTGTTTTGTAAATTGAAAGTTCAACTCCGATTGAACATGATTATAGTCCATTGTATAGAATACAATATCTGCAATATGAAGCGCTGATTCTGTAGACATACGGTGTGCGTCATCTGTCGAGTCAACACCAGGTGTATCCATCACTGTTACGCCAAGAGGTAATGTAGAAGCGCTATGACCAATTTCAATTTGTGATACAAGATCTCCATTTTTGCTGAGTTCTTTAACGGTTTTAAAATCATATCCCGCTTCAAACTTAACAGGTTTTTCATTATGCATATAAACGACGGCGAAATCTTCTTCTGACTTATACACCTTCACAATATTTGCACTTGTCGGTATCGGGCTTGACGCAAGTAAATTCTCACCAGATAAGGCATTAATCATACTTGATTTACCAGCAGAGAAATGGCCAGCAAAACCGATGACATATTCTTTCTGTTGTAATTTACGTGCAAATAGCGAGGTTTTATCCATACGCTCTGTATCACCATTATGCTGATAGATTATGTATTGTAATGAAGCTTGCTTTAAAAGCCCCTCTAGTTGTTGGTCAAATTCTTTCATAAAACTGTAACCCCTTTATCCTTTTAATTATTCACAATTAGTATTCTACCTTATTAGATATGCAAAGTATAACACTAATTTACTTTGAAAAGCATATATATCAAGGTTTCAGACGTAATATTCGTCAACATAGTCATGTTTATCCAAAATGAAGTAGCATGATCCTTGTAGAAAATCTACTATTTTTATCTGCAAAATGGATAGTTAACTAAGCAATTCTTCTTTTTTTTCATATTTTAGATAAGAGTGAAGGTTAAAAAACGGTTACAAAATAACAATTTGAGGTTCAGCACTAAACAAATCTGATACAACTATAGGGGCATAAAGATCAAAATAAAAGGAGTGATTATATAAATGGTAAAGCAAAAACATTGTTTTCAGATTACACCGTTATGCGATTGTGAAAATCAATTTAGATGGCCTCGTATTATAGCTCGTGATGTCCCTATTCCCCAACCCCCTTCCATCATTGTTCCTGAAGGGATGGTTATTCCTAGAGTAAATAGATATTTCTATATAGTAACATCCGATATTCAATTGACAAATGGGGCCACTTTAGCAGCGAATCTATTTTCTGATGACAACGGCGTAAATGTACCAGAATTTATTATCACCTATCCAAATGGCTATGTAAATCTCTATATTAACGCCGTTATGCAGGAAGGTGGCATTTATTCCGTAACACCAAATGCACTCGTCTTAAATGCTGATAACGCGACTATTTATAGAGGAACACCCATTATTATTGAATCTCTCGGCTTTTTTAACGAAACTCACTAGCACTATTGAAAGGAGGTGAATGCACGTGGCACTTTCCATTATTAATATTAATGTCAATGTTTCAGGCACATCCACGAAATTTTTTAATATTTTAGCAACACCACTTGCCATTACAGATGGTACAACACTTGCTGCAACAACGTTTTTGACTGACAGTGGTACTGCAGCAACTGCTTTCCCAGTCGTAATTAATGGCTACTATAATTTATATATCAATGGTGTGCTTCAAGAAGGTGATGCCTATACAGTTTCCGCAACAGAAATAACATTTAACACTGTGACAGCGACTATCTCGGCAGGCACTCCAATTATTATTGAAGCTGTAGAATTAGTGACAACTATTTAATAGCATTAGAAGAAGTATTTTGCTATTAAATCGAGTCATTCAATGTATTTTTTAATTGGATGGATGCTCTTTTATTGAGCATCCATCCATTTTGTTATCCTATTTGTTTTCTTAACGCAAAAATCTTCTTTGCAAAAGTCAATGCATGTGGGCCATCTCCATGTATACATAATGTTTGGGCAGAAAGTTGTATTTTCTTTTGTTGGACAGACATCACTTCATTGGCAGTTAAAATACCTTTGACATGCACAAGCATTTCTTCTTCTGTTTGAATTAATGCATTCGGCTCTTCTCTACTTACCAATGTCCCATCGTCATTGTAATGACGATCCGAAAAAACTTCCTCATAGACGCGTAAGCCCTTTTCCTTCGCAATATGCACGATTTTGCTACCTGCTAAACAATATAAAACATACGCTGGGTTTAAATCATATACCGCATTGACAACGGCTGTTGCTTTTTCTATATCATTGGCACTTTGATTATACAGTGCGCCATGTGGCTTCACATGATGAAGAATGCCTTTTTCTACCGAGACAAATGCTTGCAAAGCACCAACTTGATAGACCATCATATTATAAATTTCTTCCGCACTAACATCCATATTTCGACGCCCAAATCCTTGAAGATCAGGATAGCCTGGATGTGCTCCAATACGAATATTTTTACGAATAGCATTTTGTACAGTCCTATGCATGATTGTATGATTCCCTGCATGATACCCACAGGCTATATTAATTGACGTTACATAGTCTAAAATTTCGTCATCTTTGTCGAGTGTCAAAACATCCATACCTTCGCCCATATCACAATTAATATCAATTGGCATACGATTCCTCCGTTAGTACAAATCTTATTGTGTTAAACATACGCATTTGGGCAACTTTATGTAAATCATCTTCATGGATGGTAGCAATGATTGGATAGCCGCCGACTGTTTGGGCATCGGCCATTAAAACAATAGGCTGACCGCTTTGTGGCACTTGAATTGTCCCAAATTGGGTCGCTTCTGAAAGTATATCTTTCCTCGTTTTCAAATCGAGGACGTTCCCTTTTAAATAATAGCCCATACGATTCCCGCCCAAAAATTGATAGGAGCTAGCTAAAAATTGTTGGCTACTTTCTTCTGTAAATAATGGAAAATGAGGCCCTTTAAAAACCCTTACTGTAATAGCCGTATGAAAATAAGGGCGGTAAGGTGCATACAGCCCTCTTGTCCATGATAATGGCGTTGCATGTTGCCCATACAACACACTGCCCACACATGGAGTACTATCTACCATTGGTAAGTTGGCTTTACTACCAAGTACAAGGTCTGTTTGAAATCCACCTTTAGGTGTGAGATAAACAATCGAGCCGTTCTTTACGCTTTTGATAGATAAAATATCTCCCTTAAATAATTGAAAGGTTTTCCACATTTCAATGGGACGTCCATTTAATAAACACAGACAAGTTGCACCAGTCAATACATAAGTTCCATCATTTAACGCTTGAAATTCAAAACCACCTATAAACATTTCAAACGACGTTTGGTCCACTGTCGCATTATCTACAATAGCATGTGCAACTTGAAATGATACTTTGTCCATTGGCCCTGATCGAGGGACCCCAAATGCTCGGTAGCCCTCCCTCCCTTGATCTTGTATGCTACCATAAACACCTTGTTTTTTAACAATAAGAAGTGGCTTCAATTGCTACACTCCTTCACTTTTATTTCTAAAAACGCCTGTTTGGTTATTTCGTAAAATTGCACTTGACCTCCAAGAGTAAAGAGAAAAGGGGCTTTCCTATGAATATCAAATAATGTGAAAGGTGTCTTACCGATAATATTCCATCCCCCTGGTGAATCGAGGGGATATATCCCAGTTTGTAACCCGCCAATACCGACCGATCCTGCGGACACAAGCGGGCGTGGTTTTGTTAAACGTGGGACAAATAATTGGCTATGTAAGTCCCCTAAATAAGGAAATCCAGGTAAAAAGCCGATTAAATAGACACTATATACTTTATCCATATGCAATTTTTTTATGGCCTCAAATGGCAAAGCTGTAACATCCATCACACGGTGCATATCCAAAGCAAATTCCTCATCATAACAAATTGGTATTTGTAATGGTTGACTTGTTACTTCACCAACCTGGGCGTTCCTTTGCATTGTAAGCCATTGTTCTTGTAAGAAGGCTATATCTACTTGGTGTTTCACATATGCTGTAACCGTATGATAACTAGCAACACTTTCAATAAGACTGGTATGTAGCATTTTTTTCAAAAAGCGGTTAAACTGTTGGACTAGCTGAAAATTTTCTTGCGAAATGACTTCATCGAAGGCAAAACGGATTGTGTATTGACTAATCCACATTGTATGAGGGAACTCAATGATTTGTTTCACGAATGGTTTCCTCGATACAAAGCTTAATGCACATCATTAAATCTTGCATATTCCAACCTGGTATTTTGCCGTGCTGAATCGCTAATTCAAAAGATGCCGGAATATGAATAAAGCCAGCACGAATCCCTGTATGTTGCTTAGCATAAGCTAGCCCTTCATACATAATATTATTGCATAGATAGGTACCTGCCGTATTTGAAATTTCTGCAGGATAACCTTCTTTACATAATCGATCAACCATTTTCCGAATAGGTAAATTGGTTATATAGGCATCCTGCCCACCATCATCAATGCTTTCATCAACAGGCACATAGCCATTGTTATCAGGCTCTCCATCTTTCACATTAATCGCTATGCGCTCTGGTGTGATCTTAAATCGTCCACCAGCTAACCCTAAGGACATAATAATTTCAGGCTGTATTTCCCCAATATATCGCTTTAACTGCTGCGCGGATTGCTGAAAATCAACGGATAGCGTCCGTCCAACAATTTTATAGCCGTCCATTATACTCCCGTTTAAACTTTCTACAATTTGCATCGTAGGATTGATTGTGTAATCTAAAAATGGGACAAAGCCCGTTAATAGTATTTTTTTCATATTCTTCACCTAATTTCTATCGGACATTGCTTTATCGCAAGCCCTTTTCATTTTTTTAATGAATACTGCAAAGTCGGTTCTCCAATTCCCCGAACTCTATAACCTGCAACCTGCTTCAATTTTATCAAACATTAAAAATAAATGCCCTTGATCGCTATTAAATTATGCCATTATTCTAAATTTTTCGTCCTATACTATTAAACTTTAGATGGTTCTTATCCAAGTTGAAATCCGAACTATAAAATTCGATAAATAAAAGAGTATGACACAAGTCATACTCTTGAATTAAATATTAATGTACTGTAAAAACGATTGAAAATCAGTACCACAAACTATAGTACTATTAATTTAAATGTGCAGTCGCCTGCTTCATCACGTATTTCCCTACTCCAATATAAATAGCTACTGTTGCTCCAATGAAAACGAATGTCATTGCTGACCGCTCCTTTTCTTCTTATTATGTACACTATAGCACAAATTCGTTGATTTTGAAAATCATTCTCATTAATATAATATAAATTTCATCCGATTTCGTCAAGACATACTTTCATCTTACCCTTTCAGCATGGTAAGATGTAGAAAAGTCGGAAAAAGGATGCGGTAATGATGAGTAATTCGAAGTACTTTCAAACTATTTTAAACGGGACAATCCATGCATTAAAAACAATCCTACCTATGGACATCCAAGTGAAAGCGCCAAGTATTATTTCTGAGCCCTTTCAACAACAGCAAATGGGTGTATTAATTGGCCTAATTGGAGATGTAAAGGGACGTGTAATTATAGATTCCTCCCCTGAAGTATTTAGCGGTATCGGCAGTACAATGTTTGGTATGCCATTAGAAGGAGAAATGCTAGAATCCTTCACTGGTGAATTTGGCAATATGATTGCAGGTAATTTATGTACAGCAGTAGGACAGGAAAATTTAGAAATTGATATTACACCCCCTACTGTTATGGTTGGTAACACAAAACTTTATGGTTTTGAAAAAGCATTTGTTCTACCTGTTACGATTCCCAACATTGGTGCACTTACGGTATTACTGACGATTGAAGAAGAAGTCATAACAAGTTAACTGTGGCTCTTTCAAACGATATATTCTATGTAACTACAGCTAGTATTTATGAATACGCTTTGTTATACGCATAAAAAGGAGTTGGCTCATATTAGAGCCAACTCCTTTTGCATTTCAATATTTCACATTTTTTTCACACATTCTACTTAGATGTGTGATTTTTTTCACATCAAATTGAATTGGATAGTAATATTATGACTTTAAGAAAGCTACTATGAAAGCTTAGGAGGGAGTAAAAATGGCTAATAATAAAAAACCAGAAGATAATCTAAAAGGTTCACTTTATGGCGTGTTCGGAGTAGGCTTTATCATTATTTTAATTTGGATATACTGCTTCAATTTATTTATGGACCGCTTTTAATTTCCTTAGTAAAAGGCACTATTTCATTAGCATGATGTAAGTAATACAACAGAGGAGGACAACAGAGATATGCATATACATAAATATGAGAAGTACTGGTTGGTATTTGGCGTAGCTACGTTAGTTGCATTTCTTATTATTCTTGGTATCGGTGCATTCCATCAAGGCTCACATCCGAACAGTAATAAGAAAACCATCGATTATGAAAAAGTAAAAGAAATTGCACCATTTACAAATCCAGGTGTACACAAAGTGGAAGGAAAGGATTGGGATTATGAGGTGGTTATTTTAGCATCTGCTTTCTTTTACAATCCACCTGAAATTGAAGTACCACTTGGTTCAAAAGTAAAATTTATCGCAACAAGTGAAGACGTGATTCATGGGTTTGAAATTGCAGGCACTAATATTAACATGATGCTTGAACCTGGATATATTTCTGAATATGTAGCTGAAATCAATCAAACTGGTGAATTTTTAATAGTATGTAATGAATACTGCGGTACAGGACATACGCTTATGCATTCTATGCTGAAGGTGGTGGATCCAAATGAGTCTAAATAACGCTATGACAAAGGTGGATCGTCGTGATGCGAAACTTGCCCTTGCCCATGTTTATGTGGCATTTATCGCATTATTATTAGGTGGTCTCGCCGGTTTATTACAAGTATTTGTACGTTCAGGTCAATTCAAATTGCCAGCTGGTATTGGCTATTATCAAGTATTAACAGTTCATGGTGTCTTACTCGGTCTTATTTTAACAACGTTCTTTATATTCGGTTTTCAAATCGCAGGTGTTAGTCGTACATCTGGTACTTTAACAGATAAACAGCGCTTGCTTGGATGGATTGGTTTTTGGTTCATGACGATCGGTACAGTTGCGGCTGCAGTCATGGTGTTATTAAATAAAGCAACTGTCCTTTATACATTTTACGCACCATTGCAAGCGCACTGGATTTTTTATCTCGGTTTAACACTCGTAGTTGTTGGCTCTTGGATTGGTTCGGCAGGGCAAATTTTACGCTATGTTCAGTGGCGCAAAGAACATAAAGGCCAAACGTCTCCCCTACTATCTTTTATGGTAGTAGTCAATAATTTACTATGGTTCGTTGCTTCTTTAGGCGTAGCCGTTTCTGTTTTATTCCAACTATTACCGTGGTCACTTGGTCTTATTGAACGTGTAGATGTATTACTTTCTCGTACACTTTTCTGGTATTTTGGCCATGCGCTCGTTTACTTCTGGTTATTGCCAGCCTATATGGTGTGGTATGTAGTCATTCCTAAAGTCATTGGCGGAAAAGTTTTCTCTGACTCATTAGCTCGCTTATCATTCATGCTGTTTTTAATTTTCTCAGTACCGGTTGGTTTACATCACCAATTAACAGAGCCTGGTATTGATACAACATGGAAATTTATACAAGTAGTATTAACAATGGCAGTTGTTGTGCCTTCCTTAATGACCGCATTCTCTTTATTCGCAACGTTTGAATTACGTGGTCGTGAGCTTGGTGGTAAAGGACTTTTCGGCTGGTTTAAAAAATTACCTTGGAAAGATGCACGTTTTATCGTTCCATTTATCGGTATGCTTGCTTTCATTCCTGGTGGTGCCGGTGGTATTGTCAATGCATCTTACCAGATGAACCAACTTATTCATAATACTATTTGGGTTCCAGGGCACTTCCATTTAACATTTGCAAGTGCAGTTGTTTTAACGTACTTTGGAGCAGCATTTTGGTTAATCCCTCATTTAACAGGTCGTAAACTGACAAAGTCATTAAATTCACTTGGTATTGTTTCTGGCGTGCTATGGGCAGTAGGTATGACGATCATGTCAACAGCCATGCATATTGCAGGATTACTTGGTGCTCCACGCCGCTCTGACTATTCAGAATATGGCGGTGCACAACAAGCATATGATTGGATTCCCTATCAGATTGCGCAAGCGGTTGGTGGTACTATTTTATTTATTGCGATTTTAGTTATTACGTATGTCGTGATTAAGCTCGCTTGGTTTGCACCAAAAGGCGAAGAGGAATTCCCAATTGCTTCAATCCATGAAAGCAGTGGTCCAACACCACCTATGCTTGAAAACTTTAAAGTATGGCTGGTCATTTTAGTAGCGTTAATAATTTTTGCTTACACAATTCCAATCTTTGATATTATTTCAAATTCACCAGCAGGCTCAAAAGGCTTTAAGCTCTGGTAAAATATTTTAAAAACAAGCGATTTCTCATTGGAGAGAAATCGCTTGTTATTTATAGCTGATACAATTTTGTATATTTTTCTTGTAAATAGTTTGCAAGATACTTGGCATTTAAGCCTTCTCCTGTCGCCTCTTGTAGTAGCTCGAACGGCTTTTTCAGCGCACCGTATTGATGGACTTTGTCTGTTAGCCATTCGCGAATTGGCAGAAGCTCCCCTTTTGACAGTAAGTCATCAAAATTTGGAAGATCTTGATCCATCGCATGCTTCCATTGTGCCGCATAGATCATTCCTAATGCGTAGGATGGGAAGTAACCAAACATGCCCCCTGCCCAGTGTACGTCTTGTAAAACGCCTTTTGCATCGTTGTCTGGTCGGATGCCTAAATATTCCTCATACTTCGCATTCCACACTTCTGGAAGGTCTTTAGCTTGTAGATCCCCATTGAACAAATCACGTTCAATTTCATAACGAATCATAATATGCAGTGGATATGTTAGCTCATCTGCTTCAATACGAATTAGTGATGGCTCTACCATATTAATAGCACGAAGAAAATCATTTAACGGAACATCTCCAAATTGTGCTGGCGAATGTTTTTGCAGGCGTTCATAGTTATGCTCCCAAAACTTTTCATTTCGACCAACCAGATTTTCATAGAATAGTGACTGCGATTCATGGATGCCTGTTGATGTCCCAGTTGCTAATAGTGTACCGGCAAGCTTGGCATCAATATTTTGCTCATACATTGCATGCCCACATTCATGGATCGTGCCAAAGATCGCAGAACGGAAATCATGCTCATCATATTTCGTTGTAATACGGGCATCCCCATGATTGATGCCAATCATAAATGGATGAACGCTTTCATCTAAGCGACCTGCGTCAAAATCATAGCCAAGCTGCGTTAGCATCTCTAATGACAATGCTCGCTGTGCCTCTTTCGGAAATTGTTTAAATAACATCGTTGTATCTGGCTTATTTGGAGAAGCTGCGATTTTTTGGACAAGCGCCACAATCGTTTCACGTAATTCGCCAAATACTTGATCTAACACCTCCGTCGTCATATCTGGTTCATATAAATCAAGTAACGTATTGTATGTAGAACCGTTTTTAACGCCCCAATATTGTATAAATTTCTTTTGCCATTCAATGATTTGCTCTAGATAAGGTAAAAATTGCGCAAAATCATTTGTCGCTTTTGCTTCTTCCCAAACTGTTTCCGCTTTCGCTTGTAAAATAACATATTCTTTATATTCTTTAGCGGGAATTTTCTTATTTTGATCGTAATTTTTTCGTACTTCCTCGACTAAACGGCGTGTTACATAGTCCAGTTCTGTGTTTTGTGCCTCTAAAGCCGTCAGTAGTTCCCCTAATTGCTCACTCGTTTGCATGTCAAACAAGGAGGCCGATAATGTGCCAACTACTTCTGAACGCTGCGCTACCCCTTTCTTAGGTGCACCAGTACGCATATCCCAATAGATTACCCCCAATGCTTCCTGATAGTGCTGCATTTTTTTCACATAGTCTGTAAATTGCTGTACAGTCATATCCAATCATCCTCCTTTTTTACGTTACTAGTTTAGCATATTTCCGAAAATTTTGTATATTTTGGACATTGAAATTTCGAATTACATTGAGTATTCTTTTTTCAAAAATCTATTGCGCGCTTTTGGGAAAAATATCTGCGGGACAAAGTTTATTATCTGCTGAAATAGACATTCTGTTTAAGAAAAAGGCTCCCTTGATATGTAGGGAGCCTTCAGTATATTAGTGCTTTTGAGTGCCCAGAAAATCTTAGTGGCTTGGCTTCTCCTAAAAAGTGAGTCATTAAAACGTATTCATGTGCTATAAACAACACGATATAAATTTATGGATACTTAAACTTCAACTCAAAAATATAATTATAATATTTTTGTGATTATATTACTTACTTATTTTAAGCTCTTGTATAATGTGTATATAATTGTTGTGTTCTAGCACTATTACTGTAATACGTAATTACTAAATATCTATTTATACCTGTTGAATCCTCACATTCTCTCACTTGAATAGTTGTATATAAATTTTGACTTCTTGGAATAGTGATGAACAGAGATGCAATCCCACTACTAACAAATGTTCTAAGTCGTGTTGCTGTAAATCTACCAACAATAACAGCTACTCCACCATTTATAAGAAACGTCAATACTCTTTGTTCCCAGTTATTATAAGTCACATTATCTCTGTTTTGTGTCTCTATTATTCTACACAGGTTCGTAAAATCCCCAGGTAATGAATATGCAGAGATTCTGCTCGACAGATTTATAAATTCATACCTCAAACATTGTTCTAAAATTTCACTCTTATCTTCTAAGCTGTAAGGTTCAATTACTGGCTCATTATTAAGCTGGGGCAAGGAATCATCATTTTTCTCCTTAATGTTTGCAGCATACCCTAAATTAGGAGCAACTGCAGTAAAGGCCAACATAAATGTTAGAAATAGTAATAAAAATTTTTTCATTTACTTACTCCCTCCTAAAAATTTAGTGTAATAATTGTACAATAAAAAAATAAAATATAAAATAATTTATAGAATATTACAAAAATAGAAAGAGGGGTTTAAATGAAGTATTTTTGGTATTTTATTATTGGAGGTTTGATAGGATTAACCCTTTCATTAATTGCCACTGAAATATCACGGATAGTAGCTTTTTTAACCCTGGGCATTGTAGCTACTACAGCCTACTATTTAATAAAAAGTGACCGTCACTCAAACAATTCCAAGCTTAAATAACACTGCCAGTTTGGTAATTTCATACTTAACTAATTAAAAATCCACGGGAACTCTTGCGGGAAAGTTTACTTCTCATGCCCTATCAACATTTCCAAAAGGTTTATTGGAGTTTACTTAAATCAGCAGAATCCATCTTATTTAATTTTAAAAAGCGAAAGCTCCCTTTTAATCAAGGGAGCTTCTTTTTAAAATAATTTAGGGATAAACCAATTTTTATGCTCGGTTTCCAATCAAACATATTGTAAAGCAGACATATAACGTTGGGGAAACGCTATTTGTCTTCAAACATACTAGTTATATGTTTTGGCAAATTTGTAATACTTGCTTAACGGCTTGTGCTGATTGATTGAGCGCCGTTTGTTCTTCCTGTGTAAGGTGCAATTCAATAACCGATTCAATGCCATTACCGCCTAAAATCGTCGGTACACCTAAAAATAATTCATGGTAGCCGTACTCTCCTTCTAACAGGGCAATGGAAGGAATAATTTTTCGTTGATCTTTCATAATGATTTCCACCATGTGCGCACAGGCAGCAGCTGGCGCATAGTAAGCACTACCATTGCCCAATAAGCCTACAATTTCACCGCCGCCTTTACGTGTACGTTCGACGATTTGTTGTAGTCTATCTTGGGGAATAAGCTTTTCTAACGGGATGCCTCCTGCATAGGAATAACGGATTAATGGCACCATTTCATCACCATGTCCACCTAATACAAATCCCGATACATCTTCGGGTGCAATTTGTAACTCTTGGGCTACAAATGCATTAAAGCGTGCGGTATCTAATACGCCAGATTGCCCGATAATACGATTTTTAGGAAATCCTGTTTCTTTATAACATACATATGTCATCGCATCTACTGGATTGCTTAATACAAGAACAATGCTATCAGGTGCATAGTGTTTAATTTGTCTCGAAACTTGTTGAATAATTTTCGCATTTGTCGTCACTAAATCATCTCTGCTCATCCCAGGTTTACGTGGAATACCGGCTGTAATAATAACGATAGATGCGCCTGCAATATCTTCATAATTACTTGTTCCTTGGATCGACACATTAAATTTTTCAATCGGCCCTGTTTGTAATAAATCCAGTGCTTTCCCTTTTGTTGGATTTTCAGCTTCTGGAATATCTAGCAACACAACATCGCCTAATTCCTTTTGTGCGAGGAATAAACTCAATGTTGCACCCGTGTGACCGGCTCCAATAACAGCAATTTTATTTTTGCGAAATGCCATTATGCTTCACCTCAATTGTCCGTAGTTGCTGCTTCTGTTGTTTTTTTAGCACGTGCTGGTGTTGAGACCGGTTTTTTCTTTGGCGTCTCTGGTCCTTTAATCATATTGAAAACATCTTCGTCTGGTCTAGGAATGACGTGTGCGCCTAATAATTCTCCAACGCGTTTTGCCGCCTCTTTACCAGCATCGACTGCTGCTTGTACTGAGCCAACATCGCCTGTTACGACGACTGTTACAATACCACCATCGACAAATTCTTGTTTAACAATCGTGACATCAGATGCTTTAATCATCGCATCCGCAGCCTCATAAGACCCCACTAATCCCTTTGTTTCAATCATGCCAATTGCGCTACTCATTGTCTTCACCTCGCATTACATCTGTAGAGTCTATAATTCCGATTACAACTGCATCAATAGGGAGGGGATTGTCCTTCATAATATAACGGGAAGACCCTCCACTCGTAATCAGTACATCATCACCAATCCCTGCACCGATGCGATCAGCTGCTACTATTTCCGTACGAATTGGCTGTTGGTTGGAATCAATTGGTTGGATAATTAATAGTTTTAAGCCATTTAACCCTTCTTCCTTACGTGTTGCCCATACGCTGCCAATCACTCTTCCCATCTGCATAAACTCACCCTCTTTAGGTTGTCTGGATAATACTTATTATTCAGAGCGAATCGTTATTTTTTTATTCAGCTCTCGTATTTTGTCATAAGCTAATGCTGTCACGATGGTTCTTTTTGGCACGACAATTTCTTGAGCTTCGATTTCCAACACATCTACCTGTGAAAGTAGCTTTTTTTCAAAGTGATAGATAGATTGTTTTGCAGGCGCTTGCTTTGCGACTAGTGGCATTTCCTTTACAGTCAAAGGTTCCATCACTTGTCCATTAACAATTTCTGCAAAAGCACCTTGCTGAATTAAGCCTGCATTTGCTTCATCCGTATCGATATGCATTTCCAAACGATAGCGATCAGATACACGAATCATCACATTGGATAAAATAATCGGTCGTAGTCCTTGCACTTTGATTTGTACCGACTGCCCATCTACTACTTGAAATCTTTCGCTATCGGCAGGAGACATATGAATATGCGCTTGTGCAATAATAAGACCTTCTGGCAAAACAACACTACCTTTTGGACCAATTAACGTCACAGGGCTAGAGTCTTTAATATCCCCAGAGATTCTTAATGGCGGCTTGACGCCGAGCTTCATCGCATCTGTCCAACTCACTTCTACTTGTGTTAACGTTCGTGCTGGACCTAATATGCGAACTCTTTCAATAGAACCTTTTGGTCCTGCAATGACGACCGTTTCTTCAGCAGCAAATTGTCCTGGCTGCGAAAGCTCAAACTTCGGCGTTAATTGATAGTTTTCTCCAAAAAGCTGCTCCACTTCTGCCTGTGCAAGATGTACATGTCGCGCGGATACGCCGATTGGAATTTTACCGTCATCTGGGCGGGAAGGCTGATTTTTTAATACTTGCTGTAAAACTTCTTCGACGATTTTTTGCACTAATTGTTCTTGCATCAAACCTCCTCCTTACGAACATGATTTCACAATTCTTCCTTGTGCTTGTTGTGCAATAAAGCCCGCATTGGCCTCATCTGTATCAATATGCATTTCTAAGCTAAAATCATTTGAGACACGTACTACTACAGCACGAAATGTTACAGGTCTTTCACTGTCAACTTCTACAGAAACGATTTCATTATTGTGTACTTCCAATGCTTTCGCATCTTCTTCTGTCATATGAATATGGGCCTGTGCAATAATGACTCCTTGCTCGATTAACACTTCTCGTTGTTGATAGATAAGTTTAATACTAGCTGAATTTTCGATATCTCCCGATTGTCTTAGGGGAGGGTTTAAACCTAGTTTCATCGCATCTGTTCGACTGATTTCCACTTGCGTTGCTGCCCTTACAGGTCCTAATACACGCACATTGTGAATGACTCCTTTTGGTCCCTCAATGGAGACACGCTCTTTTGCTGCAAACTGTCCTGGTTGCGAAAGGTCAAAATCCTTTGTCAACGTTGCGTTTGGACCAAATAGTGCTTGTAAATCTTTTTCACTTACATGTATATGACGGGCTGAAATGGCAACTGGAAATGCTTGTGATTTTATATTCAAGTTAGCCACCTCTAAATCTAGTAACTGATTTTTTTACTGTTGATAGTAGGCATTCATCACATCAAATTTACAAGCGATGAATGCCTCTTCAGTCGTGTAATTAAGCTTCTGCTTTTGGTAAAATTAATTCTAATTCGTTATGAGGGCGTGGAATTACATGCACAGATAGCAATTCTCCAACACGTTGAGCTGCTGCTGCACCTGCATCCGTTGCTGCTTTTACTGCACCTACATCGCCACGAACCAAAACAGTAACAATTCCGCCACCAACATGGACTTTCCCTACTAAATTGACACTTGCCGCTTTTACCATTGCATCCGCTGCTTCAATTGCTCCTACAAGACCTTTTGTTTCTACCATTCCTAATGCTGTACTCATTTGTCATTCCTCCAATTATTTAGTTTGTAATGTAATTTGCTTTAAAACTTGATCAACAATTTGTTGCACCACTTTTGTATCCAATGATGGTGCTTGTGCCTTTATATTTTCTACCACCGGATGTAAATCAAATTCCGGAGCTGGCACCTCTACATCTTTCATTCCATAAGCCATGCGCTTAATATTTAATAAATGTCTAGCTGTAATGTTATCGGACGTAATATTACCACCAAATGTCCCACAACCTAATGTAAAGGATGGTGCTAATCCAGTCGTACCACCAACCGCACCAATTGAAGATAGCGTGTTCACAACAATACGCGACACTGGTAAATCAAGCGAAAACTGCTCTGCTAGCGCTGTATTTTCCGTATGAATAGAACAAGAATGTCCCCGTCCTCCAATATTCAGTAGATCAATCATTACTTGTTTGGCCTCTGTGCTATCCTCTACTGTGTAGAAAGCAAATATTGGTGATAGCTTCTCTAGTGAAAATGGAATGTTTTTTCCAATCATTGTCTCCAACCCAACAAGTACTTTCGTCTCTTCTGGCACCATAATGCCGATAGAATGTGCTAAACTCACCGCTGATTTTCCAACAATTTGTGGATTCACTTTGCCAGGAACAGGAGATATTAACTTTTCCATCTTTAATTTTTCTTCAGCATTCAATATATAAGCATGCTGTTTCTTTAATTCTGCTAAAACTTGTTCAGCTATCACTTTATCCACAATAATGGCCTGCTCTGTCGCACAAATGGTGCCATTATCAAAGGATTTACTTTGCACTAGCTGACGTGCGGCTTTTTGAATATTGGCTGATTTTTCGATGTAAGCTGGTACATTGCCAGGACCTACCCCATAAGCTGGTTTTCCAGAGCTATATGCCGCTTTGACCAACGCCCCACCGCCCGTTGCTAAAATTAAGTGAATCTGTGGATGTTTCATTAATTGTTGTGTCGCTTCCATTGAAGACATTGTTAAACATTGTAACAACCCTTCTGGCGCACCAGCATTTTCTGCCGCAACTCTACAAATATCTAAAGCTTCCTTTGTACATTTAACGGCATATGGATGCGGGCTTAACACAAGGCCATTTCTCGTTTTTAAAGAAATAAGCGTTTTAAAAATGGCTGTAGATGTAGGATTTGTTGTTGGCACAATTCCTGCGATAACGCCAAATGGACTAGCAATCTCTGTTACTTTCTTTAGTCGATCTGTGCCAATCACGCCAACTGTCTTTAAATCTTTAATATCTTCATATACATCTCTTGACGCTACTTCATTTTTCATTTTTTTATGATTTTGGATACCCATCCCTGTTTCTTCGACAGCCATTTTGCCTAATCGTTCTGCCTCTTTAAATGCGGCATCCGCAACAGCCTTCACAATACTATCCACTTGTTGTTGGGAATATTGCATATAGGCCGCTTGTGCTGCATTTGCTTGACTAACAGCGTCTCTCATTTCCTGAATGGCTAATAAGTCTTTATCTAATGTCGCCATAAAGCCGCCTCCTTTCTAAATAACCGGATTTCTCGCAACATGTTCAATTGCTTCTCTAAATGCATCTGCAGCAGCTTGGCAGGAAGACTGACTGCCGCTAACTATGCCACCACCAAAGTTGGTTTCGGAAGGTGGCCCAAAAAATAGTTTTAGCTCTACGTCCGCTGCCTTTAAAGCGGCATCTAAACCGACAACCGCCTCAAGTGGTGGTGCAATTAAATAAGCGAGCGCAGTGCCAATCTTAACGTCTGCTAACTGTGCTAAATAGCTGCCACAGCTTGCCACAGTATGCGCAAAAAGTGCATGGTTTTCATTATTATTAATGGCTTCGAAATACGTATCAAATTGCACCTTTTGCTCAATTGCCTCCAGCCCACTGCGAATTTCATCTGGGGAGCTACCCGCTATAATGCCAATCATTTCACCAGATAATGGTCCTGACGCATGAGCCGCTCCTGCATAGAAGCTTTTTGCATAAACCACTTCCACATCTGCTTTTTTTGTCGCTTCATCTAAAGCCACATATCCGACATCATCAATGGTTAGTGTGACTAGCCCAATGCTATGCTGATTTGGCTTCAACGCAAGCTGTGCTGCCAAGTCTCTATTCACTCTAGGAATCATCTGCATAGCCAAAATATCAGCCATAATTTTATGAGGATGCATTGCTTGTTCCCCCTAACCTTCTTTTGCGACAAGGTTTACGCCACTTGCCTTGTATTGCAATATTTTTTGCACGACAGTTCCTAAATAAGCTCCTGCCTCTAATGGAGGAATACCACCTTTATGAATGTTGGAAATGACCATTCGATCCGCTTCAACCGTACCTATTCTCGGCTGATAACATAAATACGCACTCATCGACTCTGCTGACACTAGACCAGGACGTTCACCAATTAAGTAAACAATGACCTCAGCTTGCAATAGCTCGCCAATTTCATCCATAAGCGCTACACGCCCTTTATCGATGTAAAAAGTAGTGCCTATTTCAATATTTAAATTGGTAAGACTTTGTTGTAATGCTAAATATACATCTTGGACATTTTCTTCAATCGCACTCGCACTTAAACCGTTGGAAATAATAATTTGCACGGTTGGGCGTGCTTTACATGTTGATTGAATAAGTGTCTTCGCTTCATCAGATAAGCGGCGACCTAAATCAGGTCTCGTAATGTATTCTTCTTTATCCGTTACTTTTGTTGTTACTTGGAAGACATTCAGTTTTTGTAATAGTGCTTCTGTCACTTCTCCATACACTGCATCTACTGCAGCCGCATGATCGAGTCGGAATTTCAACCAAGTTTTTGTTTTTGGTCTTGTCCCCGCTCTACCAACACCAATTCTTGCAGGTGTATGCTTTTTAGCTGCTTGCACACTTTCTGATACATTTTGCTCTTCAAATTGAAAAGCCTTCGCCGTTTCTACAGTTGTGGAAACATCATAATTAGTAGTATTTTGCGAATAATCCTTTGTTGAAGCTGTTTGGTAAAGCTTAATTAACGATTGATCTGATGTTGCCTGTGGACTTGATAGTTCTTCTGTATGCTTAGCCGCACTATCATAAAATTTAATTAATGGTTGTTTTTGTTCTTCAGCTGGTGGAGCTGTTTCTGAAGAAGTGCCCGATGTATTGGTCATTTTCTCCATCACAAGCTGTGTAATCATGGATACTAGCTGTTCATTCAATGGTCTCACCTACCTTTCAAATATCGATAAATCGCCAGCTCTAGCTGAAAGACGACCATTTTCGTAAATGCCCATTTTTTCTAACCAAGCTAAATATTCAGGTGCTGGTGTTTTACCAAATGTTTGGAGTAATGTTGCAACATCATGGAAGCTCATAGACTGATAGTTCAGCATAATATCGTCTCCCATCGGTGCCGCAATAATAAAGTTGACACCAGCTGCAGTTAGTAACACACTTAAATCTTCCACATCATTTTGGTCAGCCTTAATATGATTGGTGTAACAAATATCCACGCCCATAGGAATGCCGTGCATTTTACCCATAAAATGATCTTCTAACCCTGCCCGAATGACTTGCTTGTTGTTATATAAATATTCAGGGCCAATAAAGCCAACAACTGTGTTGACTATGTACGGATTAAAATGTCTAGCAAATCCATAGTTGCGTGATTCGAGTGTTACTTGGTCTATGCCCATATGTGCTTCAGCCGAGAGCTCGGAACCTTGCCCAGTTTCAAAGTAAAATAAATTCGGGCCCGTTCCCGTTCCCTGTTTCTTCACGAGTTCCTCTGCTTCTCGAATTAAGTCAGCAGAAATGCCAAACGAACGGTTTGCAATTTCTGTCCCTGCAATACTTTGGAAAATCATATCGGCAGGAGCTCCTTGCTTAATGGCTTTCATTTGTGTTGTAATATGAGCCAATACACAGTTCTGCGTTGGAATCGACCAATCAGTAATAAATTCTTTTGTCGCCTGTAACACCTTTTTAACGCTTTCGACCGAATCATCTACTGGGTTAATGCCGATAACTGCATCACCGATTCCATAGGACAATCCCTCTTTTAATGAGGCAATAATGCCATCGATATTGTCTGTTGGGTGGTTCGGCTGTAGTCTTGAAGAAAGCGTACCCTTTTGCCCTATCGTAATATTGCAAGTTGATAAGATTTCTACTTTATTGGCTGCATGAACAAGATCTAAGTTAGACATCAATTTCGTAACGGCTGCAATTACTTCTGAATTCATGCCTTTACTTAAACGTTTTAACTCGCGATCACCTGTATCATTCGATAAAATGTATTCTCGAAGCTGTTCAATACTCCAGTTTTTTATTTCGCCATATATTTGTTCATTAATATCGCCTTCAATAATACGTGTCACTTCATCATTTTCAGGTGGAACTAGCGGATTCTCGCGTATATCCTTGACTAACAATTCACTTAAAACAGCTTTTGCTGCAATTCGTTGTTGGACAGATTCAGCAGCAATCCCTGCTAGCTGATCTCCTGATTTTTCCTCATTGGCCTTAGCCATCACATCTTTTAATGACTGAAAATTATATTTTTCTCCACCAAATATCACCGATAGATTCACGTTCATCCTCCTTACTTTGAGTGGAAAGCAAGTGTTTTCACTACAATGGGGACAACACCAGAAGGTAGCACTTCCCCAATGTCAATGTAATCGCCTGTTTCTACTTTAATTTGATCGATGCATAGTATAGGAACTGTTGGATTAATGGCTTGTAGCGTTTGCCCTATGACCTTTGCATAATCTGATTGAATGACTATGATAATTGGTATGTCCTTGGAGCTTCTTGTTCCTAAGTATCGTAAAATGGCCTCGCACAATGCATGGACATCTTCAAAACTTAAATACGGTAACTCACTAAAATAAAGTGCAAAGGGTGCGCGGTGATCATCCAGTGAAAAAAGTGCATCTGCTCTGTCCACTGCTGTCTTCACGATTTGATCAAACGCTTTCGTTGCTACACCTGAGCAATTAAATACAGGAATATTTTTTAACGGTAATACATCCGCATCAACTTGAATCGTTGCACCACTAATTTCGGTTGTTTGGGTTCCTGCTCCAGTTACTGTAGCGCGAGCAGTTTCCTGCGGCTGTAGCCATAAAAACGCTTGAAGTTGCTCATGTTGTAAAAGCATGTTCGCTAGTTTTTCACCAATATCATCATATTGGCGCTGCGAACAATCATGATCATAAATGCAAGAAGCTACACCACCTGAAAAAACGATTGCATCCACAGGCTTATGCCAATTTGGTAAATGTCCTAACAATAATGGATGTTGTGCATCTTGTAGTTGTCCGCTTAACGTGTTAGCTAAAAAGTCCGCCATTTCTTGAATAAGTTGTGCAACGCGCACGTCTTCTGCAGAGTCACCTACTTGTAATGGATTAGACCAATGCTTCATTAATTGCTTTATAGGAGGTGAGATAGAATAGACTTTGCCATGCTGAAATTCGATTAATCTACCGCCAACATGTAAGGTGCATGTGCCGATCACTTCACCGAACTGCATTACTGCAATATTTGCCGTACCGCCACCAATATCTATATTGGCAATTACTTTAGCTGTGTTTTTGGACTGTTGCACAGTCCCCGCCCCTTTTGCAGCAATAATCCCTTCTAAATCCGGACCAGCAGTGGCAACTAAAAACTGTCCAGCTGCATCTGCAAGGGTATGGACAACCTCCCTAGCATTTTCTTTCGTAGCAGATTCACCTGTAATAATAATGGCGCCTGTTGAAATATCCGCTGGTGAAATTTGAGCCAATTGATATTGCTGAAATATAAATTTTTCTATTTGTTCCATATCAATAATGTCTTTCGTAACAAACGGTGTTTTAATAATAGGACTTTGATGCAACACCGTTTTTTCAATAATTTCTATTCGTGGCACATGGGTCACACCAGCAACATTTTTCAACAGAAAACTACTGACAACCATCTTTGTTGTACTTGTCCCAATATCAATGCCTGCACTATAAATTTTTTCTGTCTTCAACCTATACCTCCTCTATGCCACTATGGGCAATATATGAGATAGGGACTATCACGGTCCTTGACAAACTGGCGAATTTCTTCGTCTGACCGCAGTTGAATAAGTGGTGCAATCAACTCAATGCCCTGCTTTTGCCATGCTGATGTTTTCACAATTGGACCGTGCGTCATCACATTTTTTAACAATGCTGTTGCTCTTTCTACATCTGCAAGGGGTGCATCAATTTTGGTAATAACACCAATTTGAATTTTGGGTATACCCAAGCTAAACTGCGGCGGAAAAACACTCCTTGATGACGTGGCATCTTGCAAATAAATCACATGTGTTACTTCAAGTGATGTTGCCATAATATTTCTGTAGTACATTGGATTTTCTATATATTCTCCAGGTGTATCAACAATCCAGTCATCAAATACGAGTGCTTGGGTTTTAATAGCTTGTCCATCTTTGCCTAATAACGCATTCATTAGCGTTGATTTACCAGCTTGCACACCACCTATTATCATTACTCGATTTTTCATTTGACACATCCTATGACTTCGTTATTTTAGATGGCGTATAACCGAGCATTTCCGATAAAAAACGATTAATCTCCAACATCGCCATTTCTACTTCAGATACACTGCCAACAATAACGAGACTACCAGTAAAACGGTCTAAAAAACCTAGTTTTACATTGGCTGCCTTTGTTGCTAAATCCCCAGCAATAATAACTGTTTCGCTCGGTGTACAAGTCATAATGCCGAGCGCACCTGCTTCTTGTATACCAAGTTTTTGAAACATATCTGGATCAGGATTTGCAATTAGATGACTCAATGTTAGTTGCTTACCCGGCACAAACTCCTGAATAAAACGTTTCTTTTCCTCACTCACATTTCATCACCTCTTTCTATCAAGACTTTTGATCTGTTAAATATTCTCCCTCTTTAATAATGCCTGCCTTACGATCCTCTTGTTCTAGTTTTAATGCGGTCGGTACTGATAGCTTGTAAGCTAAAATTATGGCAAGCACTCCTGCTAAAAGCTTCCCTGCTATAACAGGTAATATAATCGTTGGTTGGAAATTAGCCGTAAAGGATAAATGGTCGCCTAAAAGGAATGCTGAACAAACCCCGAAAGCAATGTTGATCACTTTATCTTTTGGTGGCATCTGACGAACAAGTGTAAACATGGCCAAAATATTAGCACTTGTCGCTAAAATCCCTGCACTTCCTACTGAAGAAAGACCTAATTTCTTCCCTGCTGTCTCGAGCGGTTTAGAAGCATATTTTCTTATTAAGTACACCATTGGGAATGCACCCGCTAACATAATACCGATATAGCCAGCCGTTTCTAATGCTCGGAATTGGTCGACACTATCTGCCATGATGGGATCAAAGCCCCATGCCCCAAAAATCTTAGTAAAAATGCCTGTGAAAATTTCGACAATAGAGAATACAAGCACAAGCTTAATACCTGCATCCATCACACGACCGAAAATCATAAACCCTTTGATCATGCCATTCGGGATAAGCTTTAGCCCTAACGCAATTAAGATAACAAAAATAAATAACGGTAATAAATTAAGTAATATTTGTAAAATAGAAATGGCAAACACATAGGTTGGTGCAGATGTTGTACTAATCACTTCACGAACCTCTGTGTTAAACATCACAATCATAATCGACGAAATAAATGCACCAATCGGAATCGTTAATACGCCTGCCATAATGCCTAATGCCATATACTTATGATCACGCTTGTCTAACATCGCAAGCCCCATTGGAATCGAGAATACAATGGTTGCACCTGACATAAAACCAACGACAAGCGCCATCACCCATCCTTCATACGACTCTTTTAAAGCATTTGCTAATTGATATCCCCCCATGTCCGACGCTAAAATTGCTGTAGCTGCAATTGCTGGGTCAGCTCCAATCAATTCAAAAATCGGACTAATAAAATGACTAATAAACCACGTTAAGTAAGGTATAGCTGCCATGATTCCTGCCGCTGGTACAAAAATATGACCTACTGTATGGAGTCCATTCATAAATTCTTTACCAATTCCATACTCTGCATCTCGAATCGCTCCGATTGCCCCTAAAACTGCACAAATCATAATAATATAAACGATGATCGTTCCTATCATTGCCATCCTACTTATCCCCCCTTTGATTTTGATAAATATATATAAAAAAAAGACGCATTAAAGAAAAATTCTCTTTAAAGCGTCTTTGCTTCATCTATTTACTTGTAATGTATTTATAATTCGTTTTGCAATTGTTACCATTTCCTGTTGACTTTGCATACTCTCATTGCGAATTTTTTTATATGCCTCGTCTTCACTAAGATTTTCTACTTGCATCAGTAAACCTTTCGCTCGTTCGATGACTTTTCGCTTTTCTATCTCGCTTTGCTTATGCAATAACTCTCCGTTTAAACGGTTAAATTTATCGATTTGATGAAACGCCACTTCCAACGCTGGTAGGACATTTTTCTCAGAAAACGGTTTCATAACATACCCTAAAATATTATCCTGTTTCATGTATAATAACAATTCTTTTTCACTATAAGCAGATATAAAAAGCACTGGTATACCGAGCTGCTGTTCAATAATTTTACTCGCCTTTAGTCCATCTAGCTTCGGCATTTTGATGTCCATTAGTATCAGCTGAGGCTTATGTGTATAAGCTAGTTCAATCGCAGATTCGCCATTATTTGCCTGTGCTACTACTTCGTAACCATTATCTTCTAGCATAAACTTCAAATCAATTGCAATAAGTGATTCATCTTCGACAATCATAACTTTCCTAGTCATTTAGGATAAATACCTCCTCACTTACAGGAAACTGAATTTGAGTATGTGTACCTTGTTCACTAGGGATAATTGTAAATGTGCCAGCTAAATCATATTCAACAAGTCTTGTAATAATCTCCATTCCAAAAGATGCCTTCACCTCTTGCATCCCAACGCCGTTGTCGGAAATATGAAGTGAAATAGAAGATGCATCCTGAAGAAATTTTATATCAATTGTTCCTTCCTCACGATCAATAAAAGCATACTTTAAAGCATTTTGTAATAACTCACAAATAATTAATGCGAGTGAAACCGCCTTTTTAGAATGACAATATAGCTGTAGTTCATCGTGATGGAAGATTAATTGAATGGCTGCTGTATGAGAAGTGCCAACCATTTTATACCCTATTTTTTTAGACAAAGCGATAACATCCACTTTTTCTTCCGCATTATCCTCATTTTCTAAAATAAGTTCGTAAACAGAAGAAATACTATAAATGCGATTTAATGCTTCCTGAAAAGCACTTGCATTTGAAGCCGCTAGGTCATTGCGCATTTGCAGTCGCAATAGGCTTGTAACCGTTTGTAAATTATTTTTTACACGATGATGAATTTCCCGTATAGCAAATGTTTTCATCATCAGTTCATTTTCTTTCAGCTTTAGCTCTGTTAGATCATGAATAATAAGCAGTGTCACTTTATCATTTTGACTGCGGATAGGAATTTTTTTCACAATAAAAGATTTACGATCAATCGTAATTTCTAAGAAAAAGACATCATCGCCTTTATCATAGACCTCTTGTAAAAAAGGTAATATTTTATCCAAAGCAACATTATCGAAATTTTCTAGTCCTGAAAGTTCCGTTATAAATCGGTATCCTGCAGGATTGCTATAAATGACCTTATTTTCATGATTTGTCAGAATAATTGACTCTACTAATAAATCAGACACAACTGGAATTGGCTGCGCGTTGGGTTCGACAATATGTTCAATTAATGCAAAAGGCATATTTTGAAAATCATCCTTTGGTGCAGTTTGCATCTTAACCTTTTTTTCTTGAATCAACACGGCGATAACCTGTCCATCATCATTAAAGAGGGGGACAACGTTTTGTTCTACAGTTAGACCTTCCTGTGTGATTGCTCTCGAAATGGATGATCTTTCTTTATGTTTAAAAGCTGCAAATACTGCTGGCTCGAAGCTTTCAAAGACAAATTTTCCAATCACTGATTTTTCATATAAACCAATTTCTTTTGTAGGGAATGCCTCTGCTACAACAATTGCATGTGGTAAATTTTCCATCATACAATCTATGAACATATAGCAATCTGTCAACTCAGCATAATAAGATAGTGTAGTTTCAATTTCTACTAACTTCTCGATATCCTTACCTGATAAGCTTGTATATTTACTACACAACGATTGAATGCTCGACAGGTCCACCCCCTATCATAGAATACTCAACAGTGATTGTGACTATTCCTTTAAATTTCTTGTCATCATTATAAACCTTTTGCAAAATTATTTTCAAGAAGAAAAATTTTTATATTTAATAAAATTCATTGCATTACAAAGAACTATATAGTTTAAAACAGAAATATTCAACACTTTTTTCGACAATCTCTAAAAGCGGCACAATAATTATTATTTTAAAATAGCAAAAAGGCAAGTTTACGCCAATGGTAAACTTGCCTTTTTTTTACTTTATTTCTGCTGTCACTGCTAAAATATTTTCAAATGTTTTCTGCTGTTTCGCTTCTTCCTCATTTAACAATATATGAATATCGCCATGATCATTCGATGTGCGAATTAATCGTCCCATTCCTTGTTGCAAACGCAATTGCATAAATGGTAACTCTACTTCTTCATACGGATTTTCAGCAAACGTCCGTTTCGCGTCAAATAATGGATCATGTGGTGGGAAAGGTAAGTCATATATTATCACACGTGTTAGCGCCTCTTCTGGCAAATCTAAACCTTCCCATAAATGGTAGGAACATAGTGTTTTTACTGTACCTTCTTGGAAATCACGAACAATAGCTGATAGTTCACGATCTCCTTCAAACGCCACATACATTCGCTCCATTAGTGGTAATTCTGCTTTAAAGTTTAACATCGCTTGTTTTGATTTGAATAATATTAATGTTTTCTCACCGTCTCGTAACAATTGTTGGACACGGGCTGTTTTATTATTTTGAGATAGCTCATGTAAATAAATTCTCATCACTGCTTCATAATCAAACGGTGATGGAACTGAGAAAGATTGGTAATTATGGATACCAAGACTATAAGCAATATAGGAGAAATCCTTATTGACAGATAATGTTGCAGAAGAAAATACGATTGGAAGCTTTTTTGAGAATAACTTTTCTTCTAAAACTTCTGTAATCAGTCGTGGCATAATAACTAATGTTTCTTCACCATCTGTTTCCTCTAACCAATCAACAGCATCGCCTTGTGCAGTAAAAATGCGAAGTGACGCTTGATATTGCTCTAAATATTCCTCTGCCATATTTAACTCATACTCTGGAATCATATACATTTCTGATTCAAAAACAAATTCTTCTAGTAGTACATCTACATCGGCAATCAATTGTTTACCATACTTTAAAAGTGTTACAGATTTATTAATACGCTTCCGTTCTTCCTCAGACGCCACAATATCATCACGCAACTGATCGAAAAATAGTTCGTGATCGTCTTGCAATTTTTCCATTGCATACAAAGTTCGTTCACGTACTCCATCTACCATTAAACGCTCTAACAGAGGAACAATCGTCGTTGCCTGCACCTTATATGTCATTGCTTTTTGCGCCGCATATTCCAATAAATGCCCCTCATCTAGCACCATCATTGATACTTCGGGAAGTAACGCTAACTGCCCTTCACGTTCACGGGACTCTTTCGTTGCTAAATGCTCCATTAAAAAGTCTTGCGAGCAAATAATTAAATCCGTTGATTTACGATAATGTGCACGATGTAATGTTTGACCACAGCGATTACGCAAATCACATACTGAACATTGCATAATCGCATTATAATTCACTTTATGCCAATCTTCATCACTAACCGTTGGATAATCACTGCGATCACCATATGGTTGGACTGCAATCATCGAGCCTTGTGCATAGACACCATCGGGAATTGAAAAAGCAATATCATCGATCCACTCATCCGTTTCGACTTTTTCTGCTTCTTCGAAACGCTTTAAGCATAAATATTGATCACGTGATTTTGCTAAACGGACATCAATTTCTAAACCGAGTGTTTTTTGTAATTTATAAATATCGCCGCCCTCTTTCACGAGCTGGTCGATTAATGTTTCATCTGCACAGGCAATTAGCGCTGGTTTACCTGTATAGCGTGCATAGGATACAGCCGGCAGTAAATAGGCAATGGTTTTTCCTGTTCCTACTCCAGCTTCAGCAAATAACACATTTTTTTCTTTTAACGCCTGTTCAATTTGATAGGCCATGAAAATTTGCTCATCACGGCATTCAAATCCTTTTTCTGGTAATTCATCATAAAGGACATCGCCCATCCAGTCACCTAATGACTCGAAAAACGAGCGATCCTTCGTTAATGCAAATGGTAAAGATTTACGCAATTGACGTTCCCCCTCATACAATCTGTTCCTATTATACGCGACGAAACGGAAGATAAGAAAAAATCTTATCTTCCGTTATTCTAGTTAGTCTCTCTTGGACTTTTGTCCCCAATATTGATAATAATTTGTTTCAATAAAACCATTGAATAATTTACGTTTTTTCGTTGTTTGACGACCGTATAATTCTTCGAAGTTTTTCATGGAGGATAGCATATATACCGACCAAGTTGGGTAGTTTTTCATGACTTGTCCTAAATCACGAATGACTTGCTCTACAACTTCTACATCGCCAATACGCTCTCCATATGGAGGGTTCCCAATCATTACACCATCTGTTAGCTGTGTTGTAAAATCACGAGCTTGCATTTGTTTAAACGTAATAATATCCCCAAAACCTGCTTCTAGCGCGTTTTCTTGTGCAATACTTACCATGCGATGGTCAATATCTGATCCGAAAATTTCAAGTGGTTGGTCATAGTTGGCTATACTATCCGCTTCATCTCGCACAGCATCCCAAATTTTCGCTTTCATCCACGGCCAACTTTCCGAAATAAATTCTCGATTATAGCCTGGTGCGATATTTTGTCCATACATTGCTGCTTCTAGGGCAATTGTACCTGAACCACAAAATGGATCGACAAACGGACGGTTCGGATTCCATTTAGAAATCTGAACAAGTGCAGCGGCTAATGTTTCTTTTAGCGGTGCTTCCCCTTGCGCTTGTCGGTAGCCCCGCTTATGTAAGCCAGCGCCAGAAGTATCAATAGTAAGTGTAGCCACATCTTTTAAGATTGAAACTTCAATTTTGTATGTTGCACCTGATTCATCTAAAAAACCAAGGCGTTTGTAGTGTTGCTTCATGCGTTCTACGATTGCTTTTTTGGTAATCGCTTGACAATCTGGCACACTAAATAATTTAGACTTTACTGATTTCCCTGAAACAGGAAAAGATGCATCCACCGGTAAATATTTTTCCCATGGTAGTGCCTTTACACTTTCAAACAATTGTTCAAAAGACTTTGCAGGAAATTGTCCTACAACAATTTTCACTCGATCTGCTACACGTAACCATAAGTTGGCACGAGCAATGGCCGTTTCATCACCCTCAAAATAAACTTTGCCATTTTCGACTGTCGTTTTATAACCGAGTGCCTGTACTTCTTGTGCTACAATCGCTTCTAAGCCCATTGCAGCTGTTGCGACTAATTTATAGTTTGCCATACATTATTTCCTTCCTTGATGTTCAATTTCCCAATACTCAATATACTCCAGCAATTCGGGAAGTGGTAACGGTTTGCTGTAATAATAGCCTTGGATAATATCACAGTTCATTTTCCGTAGTATATCCACTTGTTGCGCTTGTTCTACACCTTCTGCTACAACTTTCATTTTTAGACGATGTGACATTTGAATAATAGCATCTACAACTGCCTGTTTTTCATCGAGCGAGCAAATATGCTGAATAAAACTACGGTCGATTTTTAAACAGTCGAGTGGGAATCGAACTAAATAGCTCAATGATGAATAGCCTGTACCAAAGTCATCAATAGAGATTTTAAAGCCAAGCTGCTTTAGACGGACAAGCTTGCTTACCGTTTCCGTTGCACTATTCATGACAGTGCGTTCTGTAACCTCTATTTCAAAATTATTGGCAGAGGTGTTATAACGTTCTAATATTGTTTGAATGGACTCTAAAAAGTTTTGCTGTTTAAAATGAATGCTCGAAATATTGATAGCAATCGGTATTTTGCGACCAAATTGTTGTAACTTAGCTGCAGCTTCACATGCTTTCTCAATAATTACTTCACTTAAAGGAATGATAAGGCCCGTTTCTTCCGCATAAGGAATAAATTCAGCAGGCGATACAAAGCCAAGTCGCTCATTATTCCAGCGAACAAGCGCCTCTAGTCCTTGTATATGTTCGTTTTCCAACATAATTTTAGGTTGGAAATGCAACTCAAATTCACGATTTTCAATCGCTCTACGCAATTCAGAATCTAACAAAAGAACGCGTTGCGTGTCTGTTTGTAATTCATCAAAATAAAACGAATAGCCGTTAAGACCATTCTTTTTGGAATAGGTCATCGCCTTATCTGCACAAGTAATAAGTTGCTCGGATGTTTCGCCGTCAGCCGGATACATACTTACGCCAATGCTTGTTGAAACAAAAATTTCTTGTCCATTAATGTTCATTGGCTGTTCCATAATAGCAATAATTTGCTCTGCAAATTTTGCTGCTTCGCGAACATTTTTTACATTCGTCAATGTGACGATAAATTCATCTCCACCGTATCTTGCAATGATATCTTTGTTTTTGAGCAATGTTTGAATACGTCTTGCTGCTTCTATCAGAATCGTATCTCCCACCGCATGCCCTAAAGTATCATTTATTTGTTTAAATCTGTCTAAATCCAAGAAATAGACAGCATGCTGTACTGAATGAGAAATAGTAGAAGACGATTCCAGTAAGCTATCCATTCTCTCAATATAAGCAAATCGATTCGATACATCTGTTAATGAATCCGTTAACAAACGTTTTTCTAGTTCATTTTCTACTATTTTTCTTTCAGATAAATCTGAGAAAATGCCACAATAGTTAGTAATTTCTCCACTATCATTCGTTATGCTAACAATTGTTAACCATTCAGGATACACATCTCCTGTTTTACGACGATTCCAAATTTCCCCTTGCCATATTCCTTCTTGTCGTATCTTTTCCCACATTGTCAAATAGAATGATAACTCATGTACACCTGACTGCAATACCGCGGGCGTTTTTCCTATCACTTCATCGCGTTTATAGCCTGTAACGAATTCAAATGCTGGATTAACCATCTCTATTTTTTTATGTTTATCCGTAATCATAATGCCTTCAGATACATTTTCAAAAATTTTCTTCAGTAAGGAAGTGGGGTATTTAGAAATCGAATTAATCTTATCCAGATTAGTAATTACTCCGCCCATATTTCCGCTCCATCCTATTTATCGATACTACCCTTATTTTTAGAAAAGCGCGTTCCTACTCATTTAGTAGGTATGTATGTCGCGTTCATACGATAACGGTGATGTTATAACTTCGAAGCGTATCGACAAAGGCACAATCCATGGTATTCATATTACCTCAGGCCTATATCGCGTATGACTAGACATCGTTAAGTAACAGTTACTTCTTTTATTAGTTCAAAAGAAAAGCTCTCCACCGAATTGGAGAGCGCTTGTTATTTCGTAGATAAGCATCAAAAAATTCAATAAGCCATGTTTTGTTCCCGAGTACTCAAACAGCTTACGCCTCGTACGACCGGGTAGTAATCATCTATCTACAGAGCGAACTCTGTCCCTCTATCCGTTCAATTCCTTCAAGAGAGTGCCCCTACCATAATTTGGGTTTCTCACTCGTGGGGTTTACCTCGTTCCACCTTGTATGTTTCCAAACAAGCTTCGTCACTGTGGCACTTTCAGGAAGTGTCGACCATATCCAATAGACTTAGGTCTTCCTTCCGCCGTCAGCTTTAAGCTGCCTTACCTTATTTTTTCAGTAAGCACGAACACTACGGCCATCGCAGAACCGTGTGAGCATGGACTTTCCTCTACGACGTCTAGCGCCGCAGCGATTACTCGAATTTCATGATGATACGAAGATTATACTAGACTTTTATGATAAATACAATGTAAATGATAAAAATTATTCGTAAAGTTTACTACCAAATACATGTTTTTCTAAATTTGAAAGACGTTTTAGAATATCAAAGTTGGTTGTACCCGCTGCGGATGCGGCTGGTTGTGGTTGTCTCTTTGGTGTATTCTCGATTTCTTCTTTTAGTTGTCTATTCTCTTCTCTTAATTGAGCAACTACTTTTTCAAACGATTCATAATCTTGAATAATTTCATCAAGAAAAGAATCGACCTCTTCTACATTATAGCCTTTAAAATTTTTCTTAAATTCCTTTTCAAGAATCATTTTTGAAGTTAATTTAATGTCCATACACATCGCCCTTCCTCGCACTACATACACGAATTCATTATAGCATATTTCATAACATTATATCGTCTGCAAACATTAATTGTAAGGCTAAACTTGTCGTTTCTTGCGCTTCCCCGGGAAATTATTGCTTATTTCCTAATCTGTGCAATCTCTTTTCCCAAGAAATTTCCCATTTTTGTTTTTGTTCCATTCGCCAATCCTCAGTCGAAGTAATCAGTTGTATGCCTTCTAATGTATAAACAAGGGCCTGTTTCATATCTTTTAAGTGATGCTCATAGATTATGGCTAGTTGTTCTAGTGCCTGCAACTTTTTTCGTGGCTCTATAAAATGGAGTGAAGCAACGAAGGCATCAACTGCTTTGCTATACTGCTTATTTTTTTTAAGTTGCATAGCAAGATAAAATTGGGCATTTCCCGCTTCACGCGCATCAAATTGAGCTGTTACCTTTTCTAAAACGTTTACACTTTGTGGACGTTTCTTTAAATCAGCATACCATTTCCCAATATTCGTGTAAGTATTGGCTGATTCATCACTCGATTGTTCAAATAATAAGTAAGTGGAATGAACATACAAGGTAATGAGCGACAACAAATCCCACTCGTTATGAACAAGTACCTTCATAAGTGCATCTGGCACACCACTTTTCACAGCATCTAAGTAAATAATTGGCGCTAAGTGGCCTGGGATATCCCCAACGCGTGAGAAACCAAGCTTTTCTTCTTCTACTGATTTTAGTTTCAACCGCTCCATATCATTTTTCCATAATCGCTTCGAGCTATGCAATAAATCGATTTGGCGCTGGGTACGAAGTTTAGGTAAAACTTTTTGGTTGAGTGTCCAACGTGTTTCTAGCTGTGGCCAGTCAAAGCTTTTGCCATTATACGTAATAATTGTCGCTGTTTTTTGCCAAAGCCTTGACTCAAACAGCAAGGCTGCTTCATGTGCTGGATCAGCTAAGACATATTGTGTTAATACAAAATCGTGTTTGGTCACTTCTAAAAAACCAAGAAGAAAAATTTGTGTTCCAACACCCTTTAATCCTGTTGTTTCTGTATCAAAAAACAGGACATTTTCGTCCACATTTAATGCATAAGGATGATCAAAATCAGCGGATTGCCATTTAATTAGCGCGTCAAAAAATGACTGTAATGGATAATGACCGTGCTGATAATGGAAAGGATAATGTACTTGTCGCTTAAAAACAATACCAAACTCATTATCGATACGCGTAAGACCAGCTTTCTCCCACTGATTCACATAGTTTGGTATAACCGGCTTTTGATACGTTGATTGCTCATTGGCAACTGGTTGTTGCACCTTTTTTCCGAGCATTTTTTTCATTTGTAGTATTTTATTTTCGTAAGACATCGACTTCACTCATTTTCTACCTGTAAGATTTTTTAATACTGTTAGCAAGCCATCCATTCCTGCTATCAATTAAGGTGGAAAGCCTGTTGCCAAAGCAAACTTATTACAATATGTTCCACTGAATAACCTTATCGATTACCTAGAATCTCTTATGCTACATATATCATACCAAATCTAGACGACTAAAAGGCTCATCGCGCTATTCTGTACCTATCATTACCTCAATTTGTTAGTCAAAAAAGGTGTACGATAATCACGTTACTTTTAGATATGGTGAATAAAGCCAATGTTATCATACGTACCAAAATGAATTTTAATGAATTGTTATGCACCGATTGTTTGCATATGAATATCTTCATTTACAAAGTTTAAATTGTTTAAATAATGAATATTCCAACTAAAAACGCTTTTATGCCACTATTTCCCTCAATAAACAGGTCCTCTAAAACTATCATATTAAATCTTAATCATTAGTAAAGCACATCTTCTCACTTATGTAAAAAGTGAAAAGATGTGCTTTTTCGATTAGCGATTCATTGCTCGGTACATCAATGCAACAAATTGTGCACGTGTCAGAGGATCATTCGGTTTAAAATAGCCATCATCCCCTAATGCAATTCCTTCTTGTTGTAAGGTCGCTATATAGTTGTAACTCCAATGTGTCGGTGGCACATCTTTAAAATGGCTTATACCATTGGGTGTTAGCTGTAACGCTTCTACAAGCACTTTAGCCATTTGTGCACGTGTCAGAAAGGCATCTGGATGAAATTCTCCATTTGAACCATCGACAATCCCTGCCTGATACAATTTCGTAATAGCTTCATAATATGGATGACTCGGCAAAACATCCTTAAATGATACCGTCTCACGTATTGCTTCTAGCTCAAAAGCACGCGCAAACATAATGGCAATATGCTGACGTTTAATATAATCATTCGGACGAAATGTTTTATCTGGATAGCCAGTAATAATTCCTTTTCTCGTCATATCCTGAATCATCTCCCAAGCCCAATGCGTTTTCGGAACATCAGAGAAAATAATGTCTTGCGCCTCCGTCTCTGGTTTTGATGGCTCAGTATGTGGCGTTTCCACAGGATTACTTGGTTCCTTTGATGGCGTTTTTGGATTCTCTGGAACGGACCGCGTTGTTGGTGTAAAAGATTGACCATCACTACCAGATGAACTATTTACAAACCATTTTGCATAGAGCGCTGTATCTTTTGTCACCACATCTATTAGGAAATCCCATTGTGTTGTCAAAGTATCGCTCTTATACCAGCCCGCAAACGTATGACCTACCTTTGTTGGTGCTGCCGGTTTCGTTATTTTTTTATCATATGTTATAGTGACAGGCGCTACGGTAGTTCCGCCATTTGTGTTAAAGGTCACCGTATAACTATTGATTGCCCACTTACCATACAAGGTTGTATCCTCTGTCACTGTTTCGGTCGCAAAATCCCACTTGTTAGTTAACGTCGCATCTTTGTACCAACTGGCAAATGTATAACCTGTTTTCGTTGGCGCTGTTGGCGCTGTTGCTTTTTCGCCATATGTTGCTGAGGTTGGGGCTATCGCTGTACCCCCATTTGTATGAAACGTCATCGTATAGCTATTTGCGTCCCATTTCCCATACAAGGTTGTATCCTCTGTCACTGTTTCGGCCGCAAAATCCCACTCAGAAGTCAACGTTGCATCCTTGTACCAACCGGCAAATGTATAACCTGTTTTCGTTGGCGCTGTTGGCGCTGTTGCTTTTTCGCCATATGTTGCTAAGATTGGGGCTACCGCTGTACCCCCATTTGTATGAAACGTCATCGTATAGCTATTTGCGTCCCATTTCCCATACAGGGTTGTATCCTCTGTCACTGTTTCGGTCGCAAAATCCCACTTGTTAGTTAACGTCGCATCTTTGTACCAACTGGCAAATGTATAACCTGTTTTCGTTGGCGCTGTTGGCGCTGTTGCTTTTTCGCCATATGTTGCTAAGGTTGGGGCTACCGCTGTACCCCCATTTGTATGAAACGTCATCGTATAGCTATTTGCGTCCCATTTCCCATACAGGGTTGTATCCTCTGTCACTGTTTCGGCCGCAAAATCCCACTCAGAAGTCAACGTTGCATCCTTGTACCAACCGGCAAATGTATAACCTGTTTTCGTTGGCGCTGTTGGCGCTGTTGCTTTTTCGCCATATGTTGCTAAGGTTGGGGCTACCGCTGTACCCCCATTTGTATGAAACGTCATCGTATAGCTATTTGCGTCCCATTTCCCATACAGGGTTGTATCCTCTGTCACTGATTCGGCCGCAAAATCCCACTCAGAAGTCAACGTTGCATCCTTGTACCAACCGGCAAATGTATAACCTGTTTTCGTTGGCGTTGTTGGTGCATTGATTTTCTCGTCATAAGAGATTGTTAAGTCTCCTACTGGACTACCACCGGTTGCATCAAAGCTGACCGTTAATTGTTTTGGCAAAAGTGTAACACCTGAGCTTGTTATCTGACCGAGTCCTGTTGCGTCGAATGACAACTGTGCGCCAGAAACATTCGGTGAATTCACTGATCCTAAATCAGAAAAGCTGACGATTCCAGCATTTGCTTTCGCTGTTAACGTCCCTGTTAATGTCCATGCGCCTGCGTCTTTTTTCGCCACAGTAATAATTTTAGTATAATCATTGACACTGACATTTTCATAAGCATCATAAAGTGTCACTACAGGTTGTTGACTAAATAATCCTCCATTCATTGTGGGGGCTTTAAGTGCTGTCGTCACCTTCATGCTAGCCGCACTTCCCGCAACTGGTGTAATCGTTACCGAATTGCTACTAGCTGTGTTTACACCTAACACGCTAAACTCAATTGACTGTGTCATTGCTGCATTCAATTTCAAATTCGCTGTAGCTATTCCGTTCGTGAAGCCTATAGCGACTACTTGACTTGATGAAGTCAATGGCTCTCCATTTACATTCCCAAACGACCCATTGGGTGCTTGGTTGTAGCCCAAAATCGTAACGTTTTTAATGCCATTAAAGGTTGTATCTATATCTCCCAGTGCATTTTTTACAGATAACGTAATCATATTATTGGAACCTACTGTTGGCGTATTCGATGCCACCGAAGCGACCACCGTTTGCGCAGGTTTTGGAATGAATTGCACACTGGTCGTGGCGGCAATGGCATTGCCATTAACAGTTGCACTGAGTATACTCGTACCAACAGTGCTAGGAGCGGTTAGAGTCGCTGTATAGGTACCATTGTTATGAGTTGTGACGGTACCAATTATCCCTAGAGTTGACGATATACTTACTGTCGCTCCACCAGTTGTAACATCATTTCCTTGCGCATCTTTCAACTTCACGGTTACAGTCGTCTGGCTTGTTCCGTCCGCGAGCAGCGAACTATCGTTAACAGTAACGGTGCTCTTTGCTAATGATGGTGGACCAGAGACAAATTGCACGCTAGCCGTTGTTGGTATCGCGCTACCACCGACACTTGCACTGATGCTACCAGTACCGATTGTCGTTGGAGCAGTTAGAGTTGCCGTATAGGTACCATTGTTATGATCTGTCACAGCACTAACCGTTCCTACTGATGACGCAATCGTTACAGCCTCTCCACCAGTAGTAATATTATTTCCTTGTGCATCTTTTAACTGGATAGTAACAGTCGTCTGGCTTGTCCCATTCGCTACAAGGCTAGTATTATTGATTGTCACTTGACTCTCTGTTGGAGATAGTGCGTAATCAGGGATCATATACGTTTTGAAAGTGAAATCACTTTCAATTCCTGCTGAGTACCCTCTTGAATAGGCATCATTGTGACTTGTAAACCACCCAAAGCCAGCACCGCCACCGTATTCAGTAGAAACAACCATTCGATACATCGTTTCCCTCATTAAATACGGTAGTATGCTTGAAAAATCAACCGATGTCCAACCCGAGCCGAATGATGCTAATTGTACAGAGCCAAGGGGTGTCGATAAATCTTCTTCATTATAAATACTTACTTTTAATGCCCCAGGAGAACTCATGCTATCAAATATGCATATATCAATCTTGCTTAGTTGCCCAGAATAGAAAGGCGTAAATGTTTGATAGCGTGGATAATCAGAATTAACCCAAACATTACCAGAATAACTCGTCTGCTCTTGATCCAAAACATCAGAAGTAGCGGCTTTAGCACTTCCCCCAAAAGATAGAACTATACTTATTGTAACTACTAGAAGTAATACAACCGATAGCTGAAATTGCTTTTGATTGTTCATCCGTGTCCCCCACTCTTTAACCTAAAATTACCAGTTAAATATTTATCTTTTTTCTACTTTTTAATAATACTGATTTATGGCCTAATAGAAAATATTTTTTTCAGATTCACACTTATTTTTTTGATTTTTTTTATAATTGTTAAAATTGTAAAACTACACAATAAATCATTCTACCTTGGGGTAATCAACATGAGGTATTCATCCTATGAGAAAAATGAATATGGTAAGAATAGAGTAGAAAGCGTCCATTCGAAGTAGTCTAACTTATTTAAACAAACACCTCAGTTGATATGCGTCTTTTCTAACACACAAAAGGACTTCAAACAACATTGGTCTGAAGTCCTTATATTTGAAAAAAGATTGTTCGATATAATATATTGGTGTATTCAAGCTCCCTATTGGCTCTACTTTGACAAATTTGTATGAACAGTCAAACAATGTACGATTAAGCCCATTAGGAAGTAACAGACCATGTTGATAAGGAACTGTAGAATGCGAAGAAAGGGATGGAGCCAGTCATAACCATCATTCAAACCCCTCAACCACTACTTTCCCAATGGTTTTTCCATTTTCAAGAATTGCGTGTGCTTTTCTCAAATTTTCCGCATTAATTGGATAGAGAATTTCAGATATTGTGGTTTTTAAAATATGACTATCAATTAAAATAGCTATTCTATTTAAAAGTTTATGTTGGTTTATCATATCTTCAGTTTGATACATCGACCGAGTAAACATGAGCTCCCAAACAAACGTTACACTTTTATTTTTTAATAAAGTTAAATTAAGTGGTTCATCCGTTTCCACAATAGAACAAATCGTTCCTTGTGGAGCTATGACCTCAGCCATATTAGTCCAATAATTATTTGTGGAATTTAAACACAGAATATAGTCAACCGCTTCAATATTAAGTAAATTTAACTGTGAAACAAAGTCCTCATAGTGATTTATCGTATAGTCTACACCTAATGCTGTTGCCCAATTTTGTGACTCTTGTCTCGAAGCTGTACCTATAACAGTTAATCCAGCCCATTTAGCCAGTTGGATTGCAATAGAGCCCACTCCCCCAGCCGCACCAATAATTAAAATGGTTTTATTTTTATTATCCTTTGAAAAACTACTAATTTTCATTCTATCGAATAATGCCTCATATGCTGTAATTGAAGTCAATGGTAATGCGGCAGCTTCCGCAAAATTTAATGTCTTTGGCATATGACCTACAATTCTCTCATCAACAAGATGAAACTCACTATTACAACCTGGACGTGTTATATCTCCCGCATAATATACCTTATCGCCGGGTTTAAACAGTGTGCATAATGGCCCTACTTCTTCGACAATCCCAGCCACATCCCATCCTAAAATTTTTGGCATGTCTTCAAACTTGTCTTTCGGAGATCTCACTTTATAATCGACGGGATTCACTGAAACCGCCTTTACTCGAATTAATAAATCTCGGCCTTTCGCACTTGGCTTTTCTATTTGTAAATCTAATAAACTCTCTGGATGATCAATAGGTAAGTATTGTTGTAAACCTACAGCTTTCATTTTTTTCATAAAGAAAATTACTCCTTTATCACTTATTTTTAATCATTTCCCTTACGTCTGTTATAATAAGCTAAATGATTATTATTATGTAAGTACGCACATTTTTGTTTGATAGTATCAATTTTTATACTAATTACTTAGGAGATATTCAAATGTCAGACAGTAAATTAAATCTTTATACAGCTTGTCCAGATGCCTATGGATGTCCCGTTGAAGCAACACTTGGCGTAATCGGCGGAAAGTGGAAAGGTGTTATTTTATATCATCTTATGTCAGGAACGAAGCGTTTCAATGAATTTAGACGCTTAATGCCCGATATTACCCAAAGAATGTTAACGTTACAACTTCGTGAATTAGAGAAGGATGGAATAATTCATAGAGAAATCTTTAAAGAAGTACCGCCTAAAGTAGAATATTCACTAACTGAGTTCGGGCGAACACTTGAACCTATAATTAAACTAATGAGAGATTGGGGAGAGCAGTACAATTTAAAAAATAATAGTATCTTAAAGTAAAAGCGTATAAATAAAAAATAACCAAGTCTACGACATATGACTTGGTTATTTTTATTCAACTACATTCGCAATAACTTTTTAATACCCCCGTTACGTTAGTGATAACCTCCCCCAGTTGCATTTTTGAGCCACACGGTGCACCTTGTTATATAATCCACAAATTTCTACCTTCTCTTACACATAAAAGAAAAAACAATTTTTTTATCCCTCACCTCTATTACCCAACTTTTTTTCTTGCAAGTATTGAAATTAAAGTGATGTTATATCGTTCATTCAATAAAATTTATTATTCACTATATATTTAATTTTTAAAATTATTAGAATATAAAAATGCCATTTCATTATTCCTTGTCTATTTTTTAACAAAAAAATAACATTTTATAACTTTATTTCTAAAATTAAAATGATAGGATTATAACATTATTAGGAATTGGAGAGAACAACTTATGTCTATACGGAACAAACTTTACGCAGGATTTGGAACTATCATTTTATTTTTACTCATTAGCTCATCATTAGCCTATTACCAAATGAACAAATTGAATAACCAGTATACATTCTTACTGGAAGATAGAGTATACAAAACTATACTAGTGAATAAGATTTTGAATGCATCCTCGTCTCAAGGAAACTACATTCGATCGTATATACTAGAGCCGGATAATCCAACAACACTAGAAAAATTAGAATCTCACAAAGAATTAATAAATGATGAAATTACAGAACTAGAGAGCACTTTTAATGAACAACAATTACAAAAAGAAATACAAACGCTAAAGGAGAATCAAGCAAAATTTAACGCAGCTTCACAAGAAATTTTAAACATTTATAACGGTGAAAATTTACAGGAAGTTATACATATTCTAAGTAATAATGCAGGCCCAGCAAATTCAGCAATCCAATCCTCTATTAAAGAAATTGTCGATTTTCAAACTAAAAAAATGATAGAAGTACAGGCGAATTCCACTAAATCTGCAAAAGTTGCTTCCATTTTAATTATTGTTATTTCTGCGATTTCAATTATTTCAGCTATTTTTATTGCTTTAGTGTTAACTCGTGCAATTACGATCCCAGTTAACAAATTAGCGGCTTCTGCCAAAACGATTGCTGAAGGTAATTTAAATCAAGAAGATGTAAACGTCAGTACTAAAGATGAAATT
Source organism: Lysinibacillus sphaericus (assembly GCF_002982115.1). Lineage (GTDB taxonomy): Bacteria > Bacillota > Bacilli > Bacillales_A > Planococcaceae > Lysinibacillus > Lysinibacillus sphaericus. The sequence goes on from NZ_CP019980.1 coordinate 2,942,869, forward strand.
CGCAAATTAGCCGATTCATTTAATCTTATGAAACACAATTTACATAAACTAGTAAATAATGTGGCGACAAATGTGGAACTAACTACTTCTTCTGCTGAAGAACTAGCAGCTAGTATAGACGAAGTATCTCATTCTTCGAAAGATGTAGCTAAACGTGTAGAAAAAATGGCCTTAAATGCAAGCCAAGCCTCATCTAATGCTCGTGAATGCTCTATGACTCTCGATGAAACTGCCAACGGTGTACAACGTATTGCAGAAGCCACGCAAATATTGAATACCAAAGCTTCAGACACTCAATTGATTGCAAATAATGGTGGCGAAATATTACAAGCAGTTGAAAGTCAAATGCTTGTTATTCAACAAACTTCCAATGATACCAATAATCGTATTAAACAACTAACCATCCAATCAGCGGAAATAGAAAATATTACAAAAGTTATAACAGACATCTCAGAACAAACAAATCTTCTTGCACTTAATGCTGCTATCGAAGCTGCTCGTGCTGGGGAACATGGAAAAGGGTTTGCTGTGGTGGCTGAAGAGGTTCGCAAACTAGCGGAAGAATCAAAAGAATCTGCTAACAAAATAGTGAACATAACATCTCTTATTCAGCAAGATACAAAAGAAGTGGATAAAGCTGTATCTGTATCTGTTCAAAAAGTTGATGAAGGCGTGTCATACATTGCGGATGCACAATCTGCATTTGGTGATATCCTAAATGCTATTGGAGAGATAAGTTCTCATATAGAAGAGGTATCTGCCTCTACACAACAAATTTCTGCTAGCACTGAAGAAGTAGCTGCATCGATCAATGAATTATCATCTATTGCTGAGCAGGTAACTGTACAGTCTGAAATGATATCCGCCGCAGTAGAAGAAGAAACGGCAACTATTCACGAAATTAATTCTGTGTCGAAATCAATGAGTGAAGGTGCTATGACGCTACAAGACGAAATCAATAAATTTCAAGTTTAAAATAGGTTAATTCATTTAAAACTCCAGAGGAAGTATTTGCTGGGGAACTGAATAAAGGAAACAACGAAAGATTTGTTTGATTCTCACGCTATAAGGATTTTGTGTAGCTTATCAAGAAGCCTAAACAACCGTTCATTGCAGTAAATGTGATAAGCTTCCCAAGTAGTATTTAAAGATAAAATCTATCTACTTGGGGAGCATTTTTTACATATTATTCTAATATATTGTGTGGAAGAATACGATAAAGGCAATTACGAGCATCCCACCGAAGAAAATAATTTGGTGGAATAACAATAATACACCCTATCCCCTCTTCTTTTGTGTACATTAATATAAAATTTGCAGTAACTCTTTAACTTTCCGTTTCATGTTTACTAAAGCATTTTGAGGCCCAATACAGGATGGGCAGCCAGATTCACAAGGGCAGTTTACGACATGATTCATTGTCTTGGTCAATAAGTCTTCCCATAAATCATACACTTTTTCACTTAAACCAATTCCGCCTGGATACTTGTCGTACACAAAAAACGTTGGCAAATTATTATGTGTAGCCTTTACCTGTGGAACTACTGCTACATCACTGGCGTCACATTGGATGAATAGCGGGATAAAGGCATTCATTGCATAGGCTGCACCTGTCATCGCCTCTGTTAATTCTGCCTCAGACCATTGTAGTGTATTGCTAAAGGACAACCATGACGAGCTTGTATGCATTTCATCTGGTGGTAGATGGATTGGACCCGAGCCAATATTATCTTGTTTATCATTCAAGCTTATTTTTTTAAAGATGGTAGCCTGTGCGACTAATCCTACATCACCAAAGCTAATAGTCCCACCTTGGTAGATGCGACTTCGATCTTCTTCAAGCACTTTCATCTCTACTGCTAAATTCGCGTCTGTATAATAATCAACATCTACTTCTCGCACAAAAGCTTTTTTTTCTTCCCAATCAAGTTTTTCTACTTGATATTGAATGCCCTGATGCAAATAGATTGCTTCTTCATGTAATAATGTCATAGCACTATGGCGATCCATTTCCCCAATGACTTTTGTACGAGCAGGTACTGTCATATCAATAATTACAACATTTTCTTGAGATGCTGAACGGAGGCTTATATCATGTGCAGGAAAACGATCACTCATCCAATGCCATTTTTCACTCGTTTTAAAAACAACACCTTCTTCTGCTAAATAGTCGAGCAGTTCTTGTATGTCATATTCTCCGTACGTATCGCTTGTTGTGAACGGTAACTCAAACGCCGCACATTTAAGATGATCCATTAAAATCAACATATTTTCAGGATATATACGTGCCTCCTCGGGGTCGCTCCCTAGTAAAAATAGTGGATGATCTACCACATATTGGTCTAGTGCAGTAGACTGTGCAACATAAATAATAAGCGCCTCGTCTTGACGTCGACCAGCTCGGCCCGCTTGTTGCCATGCACTTGCGATATTTCCCGGGTAGCCTGTCATAATACATGCCTGTAATTGACCAATATCCACCCCTAGCTCCAGCGCATTCGTACTAACTACGGTTTGAATTGTACCATCACGAAGCCCACGTTCTATAACACGTCGCTCTGACGGTAAATAGCCTCCTCGATAGCCACGCACAGATTCATCTTGTAGCTTATTGCGCGTCAGTTCTTTCAAATAAGTAACAATCATTTCAACACGCACACGACTTTTAGCAAAAATAATCGTTTGAATGCCAGCTATATAAAGTCTTTTGGCAAGATCACTTACCTCTAAAACCGCACTACGCCGAACACCAAATGTTTTATGGATAATTGGTGGATTGTAAAAAAGGAATGTTTTTTTACCAACTGGAGCACCTGAATCAGCAATTAAATTGTGGGTATCATTTGTTAAATTTTCAGCTAATTCTTTTGGGTTTTTTATCGTTGCTGACGTACAAATAAACACAGGTTTACTACCATAAAATTCACAGATACGTTTCAATCTGCGAATGACATGTGCCACATGTGAACCAAATACACCTTTATATGTATGTAATTCATCAATAACGATATACTTTAAATTTTCAAAGAGCGATACCCACTTCGTATGATGCGGTAGTATACCTGAATGCAGCATATCTGGATTGGTCATCACAATATGCCCTGCCTTCCGTACTTTTTGCCGAATACCAGGAGCCGTATCACCGTCATACGTATAACTTAAAATGTCCTCTCCACTCTGTTCAATCAGGTCATTTAAATCATTTTTTTGATCCTGTGCTAACGCTTTCGTTGGAAATAGATAAATTGCCCGTGCATTGCGGTCTTCTAAAATTTTTTGTAATACAGGTAAATGATAGCAGTAAGATTTCCCTGATGCTGTCGGTGTTACGGCAGTAAAGGATTTGTGACTCGCCGCCAAATCAAACGCTTCCCGTTGATGTGTATACAATTGTGTAATTCCTCGGGCATGTAATGCTTTCACAAGCGCAGGGTGTAAATTTTCTGGGAAAGGCGCGTACTTCGCTTCGCGGCCTTCTAAAGTGTGCCAATGAATAATTCGCTCTTTTAATTCGTCATCATAGCGCCATTCATTTAACAATGCATTAATTGTCCGTTTTTTCGATAACATGATGTTGCGCCTCCTTCACTAAGCGATAAAAATTATTTAACGTATAGGAAGTAGAATGCGTTGCATCTAAAAAGCGTTTTTTACTTGTTTCTTTATAAAAAGATTGCACAACAAATTGCTCCATCGATTCAGCCGCTGAAGCAATTTGTCCTATATGCATATATTTCGGTCTGTTTTTTTGAATCCAAGCAGTCGCCTCTTGCTGCCACTCTTTCAGCAGTTGATGAATGACATCCGCATGCGGCTTGACTTCTGCAAAAAAATCTGGCGTCCGATCCTCCTCGCGCATTTGCCAAAAGCGTGCAACACATTTTTCACATTCATCTATTAATATGGAAGTTTGCTGTATTAATAACAATTTCGCACCTCATCTCTTTCATTGTACCTTTAGCTAATGATTGTGTGATGATCGTTCACAACCAATAATACACTGTGTCAAATGTTGAAAAAACATAAGTTCAGGTTCATATGCCTTCCTCTTCTCTTTACGACATACTACTGCAAACTATCTGAAAGTATCTCTTCGTCATTCTTAACACGCGCTAAAAGCATTAAACGATTGCATCTAATGAATCATTTTTATAGGTATGAGGTTAGTGTACCAAAGTCTATCATTTTTCACTACTAATAGGCGAACAAGCATTCTTTACTTGCCAGTTCTTTTCTGCTAAGCTTACTTTCTGGCTAACAGATTTGAGCTGCATAAAAAATTGCAGGCTATGTGCATTATTTTCTAATGACACCCTCGTGATAAGTAATTGATTGACCAGATCCAACTGCGCAACTAATTGTCCTAATTTGTTCAATACAACGCCTCCTTTTATCTTTACTTATGTATTCCTCGCATGTATAAAATAACCTTCATGCGTGACAAAAAAAGCGTAAGTTAGCTGAAAGAAGAAGTATTTCGATAAATTTTTAATAAATACTACCTAAGAGCAGCATTCGTAAATAGGCTGATAAAAGACTCTATCTCTACGAATCTAGCAATAAATGAAAGTATTAATAGGACAATTTCTATGACGAATGCAGTTGTTTCCTTGGCGAATTTTCTACTTTAAACAGCGAATCATGCTACGAATTAGCAATTGTCATCTAACTTTAGAGCAATGTGCTGACTGTGGTGAAGTTCTACAAAAATCATGGTAAACTATTGTGTATAATAGCAGTATTATAGAGGGTGAGCTAAGTGACAATTCGTTATCCAAATGGGAAAATCTATACCCCTGCACAAGCTATTCAAAAAGCAGAAAAAAAGGGGAAAAAGAAGGATTTCTCCTATAGTAATCGAGGGAAGACGCTTGAGGATGAAATTAATGAAGCAAACGACTATTATTTAGAAAGGCGACTTGCTATTATTCATAAGAAACCTGTTCCCGTACAAATCGTCAAAGTAGAGTATCCATCACGAAGTGCTGCCGTTATTCGTGAAGCTTATTTCCGAACGCCCTCTACAACTGACTACAATGGTGTTTGGAATGGGCACTATATTGATTTTGATGCAAAGGAGACCGCCTCGAAGACGAGCTTTCCACTAAAAAATATACACACACATCAAATGAAACATATGCAGCAAGTGAAGGAACAAAATGGTGTGGCATTTATTATCGTTCGTTTTTCAGCTTTTGAGCGTTATTTTTTAGTGCCATACGAAGTTTTACAAAAGGCCTGGCATACAATGAACAATGGTGAACGTAAATCGATTCCCTTTTCAACCATTGAAAAGGAAGCTTATGAAATTCCTACAAGCTATTATCCACGTATCGATTATTTACCTGTTCTCCAGCAGTTTATTGAAGCAACAAGTCATGGCTCTGAAAGTGAGGAGATAAAAAAATGAGTGAACGTCGTCAAACACGCGGAGAGCATCAAAAAGCTCTCGCTCAAAAAAATAAAAAGAAAGCGCCGAAAGCAGCGAAATCTTCGACTAAAGTTTGGTTGAAGCGTATTGTTCTAACAATACTTATTATAGGGATTGTTGGTTTAGTCGGCGGGGCAGGTGTATTTGCCTATTATGCAAGTACAGCTCCTGAACTGGATGAAGATTTATTGAAGGACCCCGTTTCCTCTGAATTTTATGATAAAAACGGTGAAATTTTCGCCACAATCGGTGCAGAAAATCGAAAATACGTAAAATACGAAGACATTCCTGAAGATATGATTAACGCCATTCTCGCAACAGAAGACGTTCGCTTTTTTAAACATCATGGTATGGACTTTTATCGTCTTGGTGGTGCAATACTTGCCAACTTCCGTGATGGTTTTGGGTCACAAGGGGCTTCAACATTAACACAGCAAGTTGTCAAAAATTCATTTTTACAAAATGAGAAAAAATTAAAACGTAAAGCACAAGAGGCATGGCTTGCTTTCCAACTTGAACGCAAATATTCAAAAGAAGAAATATTTGAAATGTACTTCAATAAAATGTTGATGTCCGGCCGTATTTATGGCTTTGGGACAGCAGCTCAATATTTCTATGGTAAAGAGTTAAAAGATTTATCATTGGATGAAGAAGCGCTACTAGCTGGCTTAGTTCAACGTCCAAACGCATACAATCCATTAAAAAATCCAGAGCTGGCTGAGAAACGCCGAAATACAGTTTTGGGCTTAATGTACCAGCATGGAAAAATTACAAAAGCTGAAATGGAAGAAGCGAAAAAAGTTGATGTGCAAGCAGGTCTTTCAGACGACGCTACACGCCAATCATTTGCTGGTTCTAAATACGATGCCTTCCTAGATATCGTCATTAATGAGCTAGAGAAAAATGGCGATGGTTCTGCTATGGCTGAAGGTATTAAAGTTTACACAACACTTGATCCAAATGCACAGCAAATTGTAGAAAACATCATGAATGACGATAGCAATTTCCCAACAGAGAAAATTGAATCAGGCGTTGCTGTTGTTGATACAAAAACTGGTCAAATTCAAGCAGTCGGCGGTGGGCGAAATTACGGCAATCGTACATTTAACTATGCAGATGACTTAAAGGTTAACCACCCAGGGTCAACAATGAAGCCATTACTCGATTATGGTCCAGCAATTGAATATTTAAAATGGTCAACAGGTAAAACACTTGTCGATGATCCAATGAAATATACAGGTACAAACCAAACGATTACAAACTGGGATGGGAAATATTTAGGTGCTATGACAGCACGTAAAGCATTATATGCTTCTCGCAATGTGCCAGCTGTTAAAACGTTTAAAGAAGTTGGCGCTGACAAAGCGAAAGAATTTATCGGTCGCTTAGGAATTAAAGCAGAAAATGCTTACGAGGCAGATGCAATTGGTGGTGGTGACATTACAATGTCCCCTATTCAAATGGCAGCATCTTATGCAGCATTTGGGAATAACGGTGTATATACTGATGCTTATGCCATTACGAAAATTGTTTATCGCGATGGTAAATCAACGAAAGACTATACACCAAAATCTACGGTTGCCATGGAAGATTACACGGCTTATATGGTCACAGATATGTTACGTGATGTAGTCAGCAATAAACCAGATGCATCAGGTACAGCCGCAAATGTTTCAGGCTTAGATATTGCTGGTAAAACAGGTACAACCAACTATTCAAACGATGAGTTTAATAAATATAATTTACCAGATACAAGTGTGCCAGATTCATGGTTCGCTGGTTACACTACTAACTATTCAATCGCTATTTGGAGTGGATACGAAAAACGTTCGGATCCAATCACTACATGGGATGAACGCCGTTTACCACAACATCTATTTAAAAATATTATGAAAGACCTTTCTGCGAACATTGAAACTGCACGTTTCAAAAAGCCAAGCTCGGTTGTAGAAGCGACGATTGAAGTAGGCTCTAGCCCACTGAAACTAGCTAGTGATTATACTCCAAGTGAATTACGCCAAACAGAACTATTTGTTCGTGGTACAGAACCTACAGAGGTTTCAAATGAGTATGAAGCACCTGAACTTTCTACACCTTACAATGTAAGTGCAAGTTTAGATTTAGCAGGTCAATCTATTAATATTGGCTGGGAACATGATGCCATTCTTGACCCAGAAACAGATGAACCAATGGCTACTACTTTTGAAGTATCTGCTACACGCGAAGGTGGCGAAACGGTAGTGCTTGGAACTACTGACAACAAAGGTTTAACTGTTAGCAACACATTAGAAGATGGGAATTACACGATTTCTGTCGTAGCGATTGTAGATGGTACACGCAGTGAACCAGGAACGACATCTTTCGAGATTTCGAGCATGCCTGATGAGGATTTAGGTACCGAAGATCCAAATAATCCGGATATAGAACAACCTACACCGCCTGATCAAGGCAATGGTGAGGACAATGGCAACAATAACGGCAATGGCAATAACGGCAATAATGGTAATAACAACGGTGGTAATAACGGCAATAACAGCAATACCGGTAATAACGGTAACAATGGCAATAATGGCAATGGTACTGGCAACAATGGCAACGATGCTGGTAGCCAACCTCCTGTAACACCAACTGACCCCGTAGTGCCAAACCAAGAGAATGATAGTGAACAATAATTAATTTAAGATTTACTAAATACTAAAAAACAGGTGCAGAAACCGAAATGTTTCTACACCTGTTTTTATATTTTATAAATAAAAGAAGGTTGTCCTTTTTAAGTTCAATCACTTATCGGACAACCTTCTATTTATCATGTATACTTTAGCGTTTAGTCGCCTGTAAGCGCAAACGTGCCGTTCGTTTTTTCGTTTCTTTAAATAATTCATCTATTTGACGATAACACGCATATTGACCTGGTTTCGTTTTAATAAAAGTTAAACGTTCCACTCCATTTATGGGCAATACTTCTTCACCTGCTTCGTTAACTAAACGTTCAAACAAACGTATAGCCTCTTCCATAAGGCCTTTTGCTTTCCCATTACGTGCTTGATGGGCTGCATGTATTTGCGCTTCTAGCAATGCCCACTCTGCAAACCATTCATCAATTTTTTCTTTTGTGATTGCATCAATATTCATGCTTTGGTCACCAGTCCTTTTTTAAAACGCTTTTGTCCTTCACGACAATCACCTAATAACGGACATGTTGCGCAACCTGGATTTTGTGCCTTGCAATGATAGCGACCGAAGAAAATTAGCTGATGATGGGTTTTCGACCACTTGTCCATCGGTGTTTTTTTCATAATCGTTTCTTCCACCTCAAGAACTGAGTCTTTCCAGCGACATAAGCCTAATCGTTTAGATACGCGCTCTACATGTGTATCGACTGCAAGCGCTGGTATGTCAAAGGCTACGGATAGCACAACATTCGCTGTTTTACGACCTACACCTGGCAAAGTAACAAGTTCCTCTCGACTTGCAGGAATTTGCCCACCATATTCAGTCAAAAGTCGCTCACATAAAAGTTGAATATTTTTTGCTTTATTTCGATAAAGACCAATAGAACGAATATCCAGTTGTAGCTCCTCTAAGGACACCGCTAAATAATCTTCGGGTGTTTTATATTTTTGAAACAATGTTTTCGTTACTTTATTAACAAGTACATCCGTACATTGTGCAGATAATAACGTGGCGATTGTCAGCTCGAACGGGTTGTCATGCACAAGTTCACAATGTGCATCAGGAAACATGCGGTCCATTTCAGCTAAACAATGCTCCCACTGTTTTTTTGTTAACATTCCCTAAAATCCCCCTATTCTCTTTCTTCTAACCAGTTATAAAATGGTACTTTATTTGTCGACTGCGTTTCTTGCTGTAACGTGCGGGATTGCGGTCTAGTCAAGTTTTGCTTTTCACGGAACTGTTCGCCTTGCTTATGTGCAGCTTGTGGTGTTGTTATATTTTTCTTTTTCCACTCCAACAAAATCCGATCGATATAGCGAATGCTTAGTTTTCCAGCAAACACAGCCTCTTTTAACGCTTCTTTAATAAGTGAAGGACTGTGCCTATCCTCATCTAACCAAGAACCAATTTTTTCTAGCTCTAAAGGAGATAAAAGACGCCCCATTTCTTCTTCAAATAAACGGAATACCTCGCCCTCTTCTTGACGAAGCGTAGTTGCTGATTTTTGTTGCTCTTTCAATTCTATAATCTGCAAGATACGTTCCCAAAGAGGGTACACCGAATATTTTTCGTACAGCTTGCCAGTTGTCTTATCAACGTCACGTGTAATCTCAAGGAAGCCTTTTTGCATAAGTCTTTGTAAGCGCGATGTAATGTCATTACTAGGCATCGTGAGACGATTCATCAGGTCTGTTGGTGTAGGAAAATCATTTCCTTCAACATGATAGGCAAGTAGATGCAAGACGATAAGCGCCTCATCATCCTCAATATTTAACTCCTTATAAAACTGAAAAAAGAGCTGAGGAATGTGTATCGTTCTCTGCTCAGTCCATGTACGGAGTCGATTATTTTTTGTATTCATGTAGACATGACTCCTTTTTTCTAAGTAAGTAGAAAAGCCGCGTAGAAATTTCACTACGCGACTTTGCAATTGTTTCTGTTTATTGCTAACCGATTATGGATATAAGCGGTTTAATAAACGTGGGAATGGAATCGTTTCACGAATATGCTCTGTCCCAGAAATCCATGCAACTGTTCGTTCTAACCCTAGACCGAATCCAGAATGCGGTACGGATCCTTGCTTACGAAGTTCTAAATACCATGCATAAGCATCTAATGATAAGTTATGTTCTTCTAGACGAGATTTTAATAATTCGTAGTCATGAATACGCTCTGAACCGCCGATAATTTCACCGTAACCTTCAGGTGCAATTAAGTCAGCACATAACACAACATCATCACGATCAGGATGTGGTTGCATGTAGAATGGTTTGATGCCTGTTGGATAGCACGTAATGAATACTGGTTTGTCAAATGAATTGGCAATGGCAGTTTCATGTGGCGCACCGAAGTCATCTCCCCATTCAATATCATCAAAACCTTGTTCATGTAATAGTTTAATGGCATCGTCGTATGAAATACGCGGGAATGGCGCTTTGATATTTTGAAGTGTAGATGTATCACGGCCAAGTCGCTCTAATTCTAGCGTACAGTTTGCCAGAACAGACTGTACAATATGCTCAACATATTGTTCTTGTACTTCTAAATTTTCTTCAAATTCCACAAAAGCCATTTCCGGTTCAATCATCCAGAATTCGATAAGGTGACGGCGTGTTTTAGATTTCTCCGCACGGAACGTCGGACCGAAAGAGAAAACCTTCCCTAACGCCATTGCTGCTGCTTCCATATAAAGCTGACCAGATTGAGATAAATACGCATCTTCATCAAAATATTTCGTGTGGAATAGCTCTGAAGTTCCTTCAGGTGCTGAACCCGTTAAAATTGGTGGATCCATTTTCGTAAAGCCATTATTGTTGAAAAACTCGTAAGTAGCACGAATAATTTCATTACGAATTTTCATCACCGCATGTTGCTTACGAGAACGTAACCATAGGTGGCGGTTATCCATTAAAAATTCAGGGCCATGCTCTTTAGGCGTAATTGGGAAATCAGTCGCTGCATGTAGCACTTCAATGCCTGTAACTGCTAGTTCACAGCCAAAGCTTGAACGCTCGTCGGCTTTCACCTCGCCAATCACATACATCGATGTTTCTTGCGTCATACCTTTTGCAATCGCAAAAATTTCTTCGCCTACTTCTTCTTTCACAACAACGCCTTGCACAAATCCTGAACCATCGCGCAGCTGTAAGAAAGCAATTTTACCACTTGAACGTTTGTTAGCTAACCAAGCACCTAGCTTGACTGTTTCGCCGATATGCTGTGGCATATCTTGAATCATAATTTTTTTCATAGAAATCCTCCAAAGTTGGTTAGAAGGATTAGTCTTGCCATTTTGATTTTACGAATGCATCAATACGACGGACTGCCTCTTCTAATAATTCTAAAGATGTAGCATAAGATAATCGCATTGTAGTTGGTGCACCAAAGCCAGAGCCCGGAATCACTGCTACGTTTGCTTCAGTTAAAATATCCGCAGCAAATGCATCTACTGAATCATAACCAGTATGAGCCATCGCTTCTGCTACATCTGGTAATAAGTAAAATGCGCCTTGCGGTTTTAATACATTGAAGCCAGGAATTGCACTAATTTGTGGATAGATTTTTTCAAGACGAGATTCAAATGCTTGGCGCATTTCTTCTACAGTGTCTTGTGGTCCATTATACGCTTCCACTGTTGCATACTGTGCAGTTGTTGTCGCGTTTGAAGTAGAGTGTGAAGCAAGGTCAGTCATTGGTTTAATAATGTCTGCATCACCTGCTGCATACCCGATACGCCAGCCTGTCATAGAGTGAGATTTAGCTACACCATTGACTACAATTGTACGTGCTTTCAATGCATCTGAAAGTTGTGCAATTGAATAATGCTCAATACCATTGTATACAAGCTTCTCATAAATTTCATCTGACACGATTAAAATATCTTTTTCTTCTGCAACAGCCGCAAGTTCTGCTAGCTCATCACGAGAATAAATCATACCAGATGGGTTGCTTGGCGAGTTAATGATGACTGCTTTCGTTTTATCCGTAACAGCTGCTCGTAATTGATCCGCAGTAATTTTATAACCTTGTTCGCGTGTTCCTTCAACATAAACAGGCACGCCACCCGCTAATTTCACTTGCTCTGGATACGATACCCAATAAGGAATAGGGATGATTACTTCATCGCCTTCATTTAAAATAACTTGGAATAACGTGTAAAGAATATGCTTAGCCCCAACACCTACGATAACCTCGTTCGGTTTATATGTAAGATTGTTGTCGCGTTGAAGTTTGTCAATAATGGCTTTCTTTAGAACTGGAAGACCGCCGGCAGGTGTATATTTTGTTAAACCTTTTTCCATAGAGTCAATAGCCGCATCTAGAATATTGCGTGGTGTGTTGAAGTCTGGCTCACCAGCACCTAGACCAATTACATCGATACCTTGCTCTTTTAATTCTTTTGCTTTTGCAGTAATCGCTAATGTTGAAGATGGTGTTAAAGTTTTCACTCGGTTTGCTAATAATTTTTTCATACGGGATCTACTCCTCTTATAAATTCTTAATGCGCTTCCACCAGTCGCCGTCCTTAAACAAAATATAGACATAGTTGAGTTTATCTTGATCGTTCAGGTATGAAATTTCCCAAACAGCTCCAGCCTCCTCATAGCCTAATTTCATATGAAGAACCTTTTGTACATTTCCTTCTTTTTTAAAAACCGATAATGCTTGCTTTTCCGTAATACCATCTTTCAAAAATACTTCCTGAATGGAATCCTCTTCTAGATTCGTTGGAACAAAGACAGCCTTTTTGTCACCGTATTCGTCTACCCCGAATACAGTAACATACGAATTTTTGCCATTATATGTGTAGGACTCCGTGACAATTGCTAGGGCTTTGGCATCAAGTGCCAACTGTTCAGCCTTTTCTTCAATTGAACTAAACGGAGCCTCGGCTTTCCAGAGTACTAAAATACTAATGACAAGTGATAAGGAAACCATAAAGACAGAAATGAAAATCAACCAGTTTTTCATATATTCACCTTATGTTTCACACCTAGCTTTTTGTTTGCTAAGAATGCCTGATATTTTTGCGTGTCGAACACTGCGCACACTTTCATTTTGCTTACCATTTTTGCCAACCTGCTTTCTTTCCTCATACCACAACATTATACACCAAAATCCCGTTGTCGTGTTTGCTAATTTCATTTATTGTACGTTGATAAACCAACGTTTTCAAATGATTAGAGTATCTATTTTCGATTTTTACTCTTTCATGAAAATAGACAGCCCTTTCCCGTCAAAAGTTCCTATTCTTTTTCACAAAGAGAAAAGTTTTTTTGAGGGAAATCTCTTTTTTCTATATTAAAAAGGATAATTATATGAAAACAAATTTATTCCCACTGCCTAGTATTGACAGTGGGAATGATGAAAGCGGATTTTTACTAAAATAGACAATGCATTTAAAGCTGCAAAACTTTTTATTGTACACTAATAACATAACTAGCACGCCCGTTATTTTTAGCTTTGTACAAGTTGCGATCTGCTTGCTTAAAAAGCTTTATATATTCATAATTTTTTTGGTCATTCAAACAAGCGCCTAAACTAACCTTTAATGGATAGCTATCATATTCATGTTCTAGTTTTAAAGTTAACATGTAGGCATGCAATTCTTTTATACTATCATTTAAAAACATCTTACTTTTATGCCGAAGACAAATAATAAATTCATCTCCACCATAACGGATAATCACCGCTTCTTGATTATACAAAAAATCTTTTAACCCCGTAGCAAGGAGTTGCAACACCATATCTCCAAATAGGTGGCCATATTGATCATTGTATGCTTTAAAATAATCAATATCGAGTACAATTACACCAACATATTGGTGGCATGCCTGTGCCTCATTTAACCAATCATTTAGTTCTATATCAAGAAAATGGCGATTTAGGACACCTGTTAACGGATCATATAGCGCTCTTTTTTCCAGTGTCTCTTTTTGCCGATTAAATTCTAGATTCATCACCTGTTGAAGCAGATTATCTGCACTCATTTTTTCTGATAGCTCTATATAAGCGCGTTGTACATCAAATATTTCTTTACGATAATCTAATTGATAAAGTACGTTTAAAAGCATTCGCATCACTTTCTTCGTAATGGGGTTATCACCATAGGATTGTGCTAATTCTATCGCTTGCTTATAATAGTCTACCGCTTCTTCAAGTCGATGTTGATGCTCGTATAAAAAACCATAGCCAAACAATGCAGCTACCTTTTCTCGTTTATGATTTTGAATAATTTCAGAATTCAATGTCTGATCCAACAAAGCTTGAGCAGTAACAAAATCGCCCTCTAAAATATACACATCCGCCATATTATTATGAATGCGAATCTCTTGTAATTTCGCTAATTCTGGAAGTGTCTTCGCAAGCTCCACATTATAATTTCTTGCAATAAAAGCCGCTTCCAGAGCCTCCATATAACAGCCATTTTCAACTTCTAGATAGCATAGATTACTATGGCAACGTACAAGCATTTTAATATCTTTTAACTGCGTAGCATATTCTATAGACTTTTTTGTCATTTCCACCGTTTTTTCTCTGAAACCAACCAGATCATATATTAAGGACATGACCAGATTGTAATTCATAAAGTCCTTTTTCGTGCCGTACTTTTGGCAGCACTCCTCATATTCTTGGATATGACGTACCATGCTTAATGTATCACCTAGCGCATGATGAATTAATATCTTTTGGAAGAATAAATCTAGTCCATGCCTATGATTATCATTTTCTAATGCTACTAAAAGTCCCTGTTCAGCAAGAGTTAGAGCTTCTGTCAAACGCCCTTTCGTCCGCATTTCTAGGATTGTTTTGTTTAATTGTTCTAATGTTAACTCCAATTCATCACCACTTCTCTAAGCTCGGATTTTCCCTTATCCATCACACCTTAATGTAGCAGTTAGCCTATTCATTAATTATAAGCGAAGTCCTATACACTCGTCCGTCATTTCTATCATATCCCATAAATTACTAAACATATCGAATGATGAATGTTTTGTCAAAAGCGTATAATACTTGCCCTTCCTTTATGCTAGTAAGCCACAATAAGCAAAGGGACTGCTCGTTCATCAGCGGCCCTTACGCTATCAACTAAAAACGCTGCTTTCGTTTTATGTATAGTAAATATATGCCTTATTGGCTACTCATTAGCAGATTGCATGAATTTTTGAAATTTAATATTTTTTATATATTAGCACAAATACTTCCATTATTGTCCTCGTTTCTTATTGTTTTTACCCATATGATGAAGTTAAGTTTGTAAAAATGTAAGGGACGTGATGTTTTGAATAAAAAAATCAATCCTGCTGACCCAGCAACAATCCCCAAATTTGTAGATGCCTTACCGAAACCCGTTACCGCAAAACCAAAATTCAGTAGCAGACATCCGAAGAAAGATTATTACGAGTTGCAGATGTTGGAAGCAGAGCATAGTTTTCATAAAAACTTTCCAAAATCCACGATTTGGGGATATAACGGGCTTTATCCAGGACCGACCATCGAGGCTTCAAAAGACAAAACGATTTATGTCAAATATAAAAACCAATTGCCGACCAAACATTTTTTGCCAGTTGATTTTACTCTTCATGCGGCTAATGACTCCCAAGAGGTTCGAACAGTAACTCATCTTCACGGTGCCAATGTAGATTGGGAAAGCGATGGACATCCTGAAGCTTGGTATACAAGAGACTATACGTATACTGGTCCTAAATTTAATAAAGAAATACATGAATATACGAACCATCAACCAGGTACAACTTTGTGGTATCATGACCACGCAATGGCTTTAACGCGCCTAAATGTTTACGCTGGACTTGCAGGTTTTTACCTGCTTCGAGACTCCATAGAAGAACGTTCAAACTTACCATGTGGCGATTATGAATATCCGTTATTAATTGCTGATAAATCCTTTAATGAAGACGGCTCACTGTTCTATCCAGAAGGTCCTCCATTCCCAGTGCCGGTGAATCCATCCATTACACCTGGATTTGTTGGAAACACAATCGTTGTCAATGGTAAAGTATGGCCTTATTTAAATGTTGAACCTCGCAAATATCGTTTTCGTTTGTTAAACGGTTCAAATAGAAGAGGCTATGTTTTAAGCCTGTCCAACAAGCAGCCAATGATTCAGCTTGGCACAGATGGTGGCTTTTTAACTGCCCCAAATGCAATTTTCTCGGTTGAATTATTGCCAGCTGAGCGAACAGATATCATCATTGACTTTTCAACATGCGAAGGTCAAGAAATCACTTTAATGAACGGTGATACCGATTTTTTTGATGAGCATACTAGCGTCATTATGCAATTTAACGTAAATTGCCCACTTCGATATGAGGATACGAGTGAAGTGCCTGCAAGACTTGCAATGTCAATGGATTTACACCCTCATCATGCACAGGTTGAACGCAACTTACCGTTAAGTGCCACTACGGATGACTTCGGAAGACCTATGTTGTTATTAAATGACCGAATGTACCATGACCCTGCTACCGAAAAGCCTGCGCTTGATAGTATAGAAGTTTGGAATTTTATTAATGCTACGCCGTTTATACATCCTATTCATCTGCATTTAATTCAATTTAAAATTCTTGAACGACGACCATTTGACGTGGAACTCTATCAAAATGAAGGAAGGCTAGCATTTACTGGTCCTGCAGAAAAACCGCGTGACTACGAACGAGGTTGGAAAGATACCGTCAAAGCTGATGCAGGGAAGGTTACAAAAATTATTATGCACTGGAAAGACCATATCGGGAATTATATGTGGCATTGCCATTTCCTCGAACATGAGGATCATGATATGATGCGACCTATTCTCGTAATGAAAGATGTACATCCCGTATCGGAGCCACATGTTGAAGTAGCGCATGTTACAGAAAGTCATAGCACCACAGCAACAACCATTTCAAATGATTCGGACACCACTCCCCCCTTGTTGAATAATGCTCAAAATATTACAGCATCGCCTGAGCCAACACAGCACGCATCTAGAAGGGCTAATAAGCAATTGTCCGTTGCGAAGGAAACTGCGCCTCATGTTGCGACTCATACACAAAATGTCTCACAGTTTGTACCGCTACCTATATATCCTTCAAAAACAAGCCAAACACAACCCCACACGGCAAATAGATGGCGTAGAAGACGATCATAGCAACCTACTTCAGCCCATATAATGCCAAATAAAAACGAGGTATTTGACATTAGCTTGTCAAATACCTCAGTTTGTAAAATAAATATTAGCTATCTCACATCGTGTTTCATTTCTCTATAATTGGATAACGGGCAATAATAAGTCTAATTGCGTAAAATCTTTATCACCTATGATAGATAATGCATTGTAATTATTGTAAATAATCGTCATTTTTTTATTTCCATTTATAGTATACTAAAAGTCTAGAAAAGGAGGTGAACAAAGTAGATTAAGATAAAATACATATTCTTCACTACCTACTAGTAGTATTTGAAGAAAACAAAAAAAGCGGCACAATCTAAACCACAACGTCGCAAGTAGTCATTTGAAGAAGGTGAAAACCTCTTTTTACTTAGTATTTTATCGTAACCACTAATTATGCGAAGGAAAACCATACGAATATTTAACATTGTTATCATCATAGTACTAACTTTTATAATGGCACAAACAACAGACTTTAGTAATTTAACAACGTCGGACTATGTATATTTATCACTGTATGTTTTGATTATTATTCTTTTCATCGTTAACACTATATTAGAAGTAATCAATAAACGACGTGATATTAATGAGTAATATCCGTAACACAGATAATCCGTTATTCAAAGGTATGGATATAGCAGAAGCATCCGGATTATGCGGACTGTCTCAACTACAGATCAAATTGTTATGTAGTATACACCTATAATTGAGGAAGAATGACACCTTAGAAGCAGATAGTGAAGGCGTATTTCAATTAAGTGGAGACTTTAGCACAGAGTAAAAAATAATACGCGTGCATTTTAACTAACAAGAGGCTGGGACAAAAGAGAAAAAGGGTTAGATTGATGGCAGTCAATCTAACCCTTTTCTGCTGCGCCGTTGTTGTCCGCTTCTGCGGTGCTTTCCGCGGGCACACACGTAAGCCGCAACCCTCGCTAGCGCGCGGAATGCCAGCGTCTTACGCTGCGTGCATTCCCGCAGGAGTCACCGCCTCCGCTACCAACAACTAGTGAACCCTTCTAATTTATTATTAATTGCAAAAGAAATAATAGTAAATATGTTCTATATATTTTCTTAGCAAAAATTTATCAAAACCAATGTCCCTCTATTTAAGATTCTAAAGTTATGTGCCAGCCTCTAATTGTTTGCCTTTTATCCATGATTAATAATCTTATCTGTATAGAAGACTTGCTCCTTGACAACTCTTTGATGATTGGTGCATATACGACGCTAAAACACGATGAGTAATCGTAATTACTGTAAAATAATATGGATTCAACAAATAACTTTAAAAAATCATCTCACTTTTCATTTCTCTCCAATTGGATGACGGGCAATAATAAGTCTAATTGCGTAAAATCCTCTCCTCGGTACCACTCGATAATTGAGCGGGTAGGCACCCAGCTATGATGAAAAGCATATTGTAATAATTTGTGATAACCGCCTTTGATTTTTGTAGGATGTTCTTTAAATGGTAATGCTAAACAAATACAGGCAGGCATATGTTCGATAAAATCAACACCCTTTAATCCATTTAGCATGGAATCTGCTGTCACTCCAAAACCGATTTGTACTTTTATCAAATCTTGTCCTGATAAGTAGTTTACATAATAACTTTTAATGCGTATATTGTTCTGCTTTAATTTATTCGCTCTTTTTGCAAAATGCTCTCCAAACTTCCCTGTTGTCGATTGCTCAATGAACCAAATAATTTTTTCATCTTGTTTATCGATAAGATAAATATCTTCTTGAATTGAATCACTTTCTAAAAAACGTAAACTAACATCTATTAGATCACGTTTTTTCTTAATAGAATGAATCCAATTTTTCATCATGGTTTGACGAGCTATTTCATCATTTTCCTGTAAATAATGTTGAATATCTTGTAGAGGGACATCTGCAATTCGCAAAGTGGTAATTAATTTGACTGTGGCAATTTGATGCTGCGCATATACACGATAGCCATTCTCTCTTCGTTCTACTGGCAATAATAAATTTTTCGATTCATAAAAACGTAACGTGCTTTTTGCAATTCCAGTTCTATTTGAAAATTCTTGAATCGTCATATCCTTTTGCAAAGTCATCTCACTCCTTCGCTTTAACAGTAAACCTTAAAGCTACTTGAAGGTCAAGAAAATTTTCAGAATTGTTTGGGTGACTGGCACTGCCTAAAATACTGATAGACTTTTTCTAACTTTTTTTGTTGCCCTCCCTTTTTACTTTCCATATTGCCAAATTCAAAAAACTTCACCTTTTTAATTCCTACAAAATTAAACAATGCTTTTCGCATTAACACTTTATGCGCATTATTCAACCAAAAGAGTGGATAATTTGTCGGGCCTTTCATTGTAGACACACAGACGACCGACTTCCCTTTTAAAAGTCCTTCTGGAAACAAGCCTTTTTTATCTCTATAAGCAAAATTAGATGCAAATAGTTGATCGATATATCCTAAAAGCATTGCAGGCGGTCTTCCCCACCAAATCGGATAGATAAAAACAATCTGATCTGCCCATGTAAGTTGTTCTCTATATTTCTCTAAGTTAGGCTCGCGATACATATCACGTCTTCGTTTATGTTCGTGAAAATGTAAAATTGGATCAAATTTTTCCTCATATAAATCTAACACTTGTAATTCGGTTATGTACGGATTTTCATTACAACCTTTAAGGACTTGCTGTAAAAAAGCATAATTCAAACTTTGATGATTTGGATACGTATAAATGACTAACGTGTTCATAACATCCTCCTATTACTTATCATTTGATAAGTAAATAATAACGAATACTGTTTTAGTTGTCAAATGATAATTGTTTTAAGATAAGTTCTTTGATATCTTGTCAGTAAGAGGTGAGATATTTGGACAAGAATGCATTATTCAATCAATTTGTTACGTTTACCGCAGCCGTCCACCAAGTAACAAGTGACTTAACACAAAACATTAATACGGATGCTATTACGCCTGTTCAATACAAAATTTTAGAGTATTTAAAAGTAAGCCAACCTGTTACGATTACCGAAATTAGTGAATGTCATCATATGTCGTTACCCAATACAAGTCGCGAGCTCAAGAAACTTCAAGAAAAAAATTTAATTGAAAAAATAAGTGATATAGCGGATCGTCGTAAATTTTTTGTACGTCTATCAGCAGATGGTGAACAAATGATGCATGAAGCGTTTGCCCGTATCGAAGAACGCTTTCAACAGCTCATTCAACATGTTCCAGAAGAAGATTTAGAGGAAATCAAACACGCTTTGGATATTTTGCAACAGAAGGTTTTTAAACAACCTTAATCGTCAAACATTTTAATGTAAATGAATCATACTAATGCTACAGGTATTGTGGCTATCAACTCATTTAGAATTTAATCCCTAATATTCGTCACCCAATGACACTTTCCTTAATAGTCTAAAGATGTATAAAGGAGGTGACTCATGTGGGAGCAGTTTTTGATAAAATTTGGCTTGAACAGCATTTGGCTTCCCTTCCCTTATGGCAACAGATCGCATTTCAAGATTTTGCTTCAATGGTTGCAGATGATGCAAATGCATTCCCTTGTATTCCTGCGCGCACAGGGTTTATTTCGAATCAACTACGCTACAGTTTCGTTGGCGATCCCCGAGAGTTACAATCAGCTAAAGATTTGGCAAATTGCTTAAGGGCGTATGGTGACTGTGCTCGATCTGCTGGGAAATATACTTCGCACGCCATTTTCTTTGAGACGCCAAAAGATATGCTTGAAAATTATGATGTAGAAGATTACAGAGCTTTATTTTGGACCATGCTAAATCATGTAACTGCCTTTGACGAAAAAGAATGGCCTAGAGAAATCCCCGTAAATCCGTCTAATCATACATGGGAATTTTGTTTTAATGGGGAGCCTTATTTTGTCTTTTGCGCAACACCTGCCCATCAATTGCGTAAAAGCCGCCAGTTTTCAACTTTACTAATGGCATTTCAGCCACGCTGGGTCTTTGAAGATATAAATGACACGACTGTGCTAGGCCAAAAACTAAAAAAGTTAATACGAAAGCGCATCGAACAATATGATGCTATTCCAGAACACCCCGACTTAAAATGGTATGGGCAAAAAGATAATTTTGAATGGAAGCAATACTTTTTAAGTGATGATGAACATAGCCCTGCCCAATGTCCGTTTGTAAGAGGCAATTTACCACTCACTTTGCCACAAAAACGAAAAAATTAAACGGAGCGATGGTTGCTCCGTTTTTTCATAACAATTAATGTTGCCAGTGCAATGAAGACGATGAACAGAAAGCTTATGTAAAAACCGAGTCTGCTTGTTTTTTCGCCTAAAGTGCCCGAAACAGTTACCGCAATTAGCAGCATCCCAACAATATTTTTTACATGTTGCCACTTCGTTAATGTCATAAGTTTTGCATAGGTTACTAAAATAAAAAGCCAATTATAAATTAACATTAATCCTGCTGCCGTTATTAAGTATTCAAAAATCTTTTCTGGAATCAGGAAGCCGATTGTAATAGTGATAATTAAACCACCCGTGAGGAACAGAAAGGCTGGTAATGGAACTTTCATTTTTCCTTTTTTCGCTAATATCGCTGGTGCATCATGATCTTCAGCTAAAGCCGTTAAAATCGTGACAACAGCATACAAGGACGCAACCATTGTAGAAAATCCAGCAATAATTAAAATACCGGTTATGATATCCGCAACAAATGGGATATTAAAATTTGCAAGAGCAGTAATAAACGGGCTTTCGTCTATTGTGAATGATGCCCAATGTACTAATGCAAGGGCACAGACTAGTGCAATTACATAAATCGTAGTAAGGATAACAATCATTACTTTTCCGGCTTTCGGTGCCTGATGGGGATCTTTTAAATCGATTACGAGTAGCCCCATCACCTCTATGCCACCAAAAGCAAAAAATGCATAGAGTAAACCAAGCCAAACGCCCTTTACTCCTTCCGAAAAAAAGCCTTGAAAGTTTGCTAGAATAACATCTACTTGCCTTGGCTCGCTATTCATCCCCTTTAACATTAGGATAGCAGCAACTACAATAAACATTACAACAGCAGCGGCTTTCATTGCCCCAAATACATTTTGAAATTTTTCAAAGCCTTTCATTCCCGTCAGTATAATGAGCAAGCCAAGTGCACCAAAACCTGATGCAGTCATCCATAGCGGTATGCTAGGAAACCAAAAACGCGTGAAAATTCCTAATGCCATTAATTGGCTCCCCATAATTAATAGTTCAGAAATTAAATAGACCCAACCATTACTAAAACCTGCCCAATTGCCAAAAGCTTGTTTTGCATACGTACGAAATGATCCTTTGTCAGGATTGGCAACAGACATATTCACGAGCGCATCATAGACAATGTAGGTGCCAATGGCTGCTAAAATAAATGGAATTAAAACAGCAGGCCCACTCTTTGCAATGGCCATGCTTGTTCCAAGAAAAAAACCTGTCCCTAACGTACACCCTACACCTAACAGGGACAACTGCCACCAAGACATTTGGCCTTTGCTTGTTTTTGACTCCATAGAAATCACCTCTATACCGATTTTCGCACTAATGGTAATGTCATACAGCGAATACCACCACCGCCTTTTTCAAGCTCTGTCACGTCAATTTCCACAATATTTTTCTTTTGTAATTTTGGATGCGCTTTAAAATGCTGTTTAGTCGCCTTTTTACTGACTAACAATGTTTCGGGATTGATATTTAAAAAATTGATATCAGGAATGGTGTTATACTTTTCTAACCAATACAACTCAAACCCATGACGATTGAAAAATTGTTCGGTCATATCAAAACGAGTCCCACTTGTTGTAATTATTTGGATAGGAAAATAACGCATAAAACTTTTCGCTATGACGACATCGTTGTTGGCAATATTACAATTCATATCTAAATGCAGTGTATCCGAGCTTCGAGGCAAATCAATAATGCCTATTTCAGAGAAACCTGCTTGAAAAATACTGTCTTTTATCTGCTCTACACCCTGCCTTGTCGTTCTTACACCTATATTAATAAGCACAGCATCACGATTTAACACCATCACATCTCCAAACTCTAATACATGGCTACTTTCCTTAGCGGGCATAAAGTGTTGCGGAAACCATTTCTGAAGTAATGTGTGCGCATGTCCATATTCAGGTCGTCTAATCGAGCTACCCGCTGCACCTGGTAGCATTCGGTTACCAAACACACATGCAAGATCACGCACAAAATAACGATTTAGAAGTTGTTCGCTAAGGTGCTGCGCATCTGCTAATAGATGTGTTGCGTAATCTATTACGTGCACGCCTGCCTGTTGTAAAGTCTCTTTCAACTCTATAAAATTTTCCATTGCTTGGGTATGTGAAACAGCAGCACTCCATTGTACATTTTCTGCCGTTTTTAAATCTGGTACATCTAATTTGGAAGGTGCACAAAGCATAACCGCAGTAAGCTCTCCGTGCTCCGACCAACAGCTTGGTTGAAATGACATCATGATGGTAACTCCCCCTTTTCGTCGCGATTATTGTTAGCCTTACCAGCAACTTAAAGATTATACGATGCAGCGCTACAAGAAAACACACCATACATAACGGTGTGTCTGAAAGTGTAAACAAACTCATAGAATGAAACTGTTTCTGGATTTCCACTTCGTACAGACGCTTTCAAGGAACAGCAAAAATGAAATACTTCTTTTAAACGTTTACTATGACAATCTCATGACCACGTAGAATTCTTTGCAAAGGCGAGGTAGGTATATTGTTACCCCAAAAATATTCGGCATGCTAGGAGCTTGACTAGTTGAGTGGAGTGGAAGGCGCGACACTCCAGCTCAGAACAACACAAGCTGAAAATCCATTTTTTACGGCTTTTGTCGCAAAAATTAGTTGAAGCCGTGCCTGCGGAAAGGGAGCGCCTGGAACGGAATTCAACGATATGTTTACGTAAAATACTCTAGTTTCGCATTGGGGAAAAATTTTTTCATATAGCCATAAAGATGTTCTTTTATGTCTTCCTCTTCTTCTTTTTGATAAATATATTTACCAATCCCATATTTCCCCCACTTGTATCTTCTCGCAGTTTCATCCAATTCTAATTTTGTCATCGGATAGTTTTTTTCGATTACTTTTTTCGCAGGCTTTGTAAAGCGATGTTGAATAAATTCAAAGGTAATATCGTCCCTTACATCATGAGGCAATTCCGCATCTAGACGCTCAAACATATGATAATAGCCTTCCTCCCAACCTTCGTGCAGATAAATGGGCGCAACAATAAAACCTAGAGGATAGCCTGCTCTCGCTACTTTTCCAGCCGCTTCAATGCGCTTATCTAAAGGAGATGTGCCTGGCTCAAAGTTTTTAATCACATAGTCCGCATTTACACTAAAACGAAATCTTGTCTTGCCATTATGTTTGGCATCTAATAAATGGTCCACATAATGGAATTTCGTTACAAATCGCAGTAAACCAAACTCACTTTGTCCAAAATGCTCAATCGCTCTTTTTAACGTATGTGTTAAGTGATCAATTCCAACAATATCTGATGTACACGATGCTTCAAAGCGCGTAATTTCAGGTGCTCGTTCTGCCATATAGTTGTCTGCAGCTTCAAGTATTTCCTCAACATTGACATATGTGCGAATATAAGGCTTGCTGCCCATCGTTGTTTGCAAATAACAATAATGACAATGCCCCATACATCCAGTGGCAAAAGGAATAGCATACTCTGCTGACGGTTTAGAAGTATCAAATTTTAATGTTTTTCGAATACCCACGACGAGCGTTGACTTGGCAATCCGATACTTTTGCAAATCATTGTCTCCAGGAAGATTGCGCACTTGATTATGAGATGTAGTATAACGAATTTCTATGCCCATTTGCTCAAACTTCTCTTTTAGTTCTTGTCCAAGCGGATAGTCGAGCGCATCAGGTTCAAAATAAACGAGCTGAGGTGTAAATGGTTTTCGCATCCTCTACCTCCATCAATGAAAGTATTGATGATATGCTTGCTCCGCATCCATCTCACTTGAAAAAATAACAAAGTCATTCGTTAACGGATAGTAAGTTTCAAAAAGAAATAACGCCAATTCATTTGGATTTTCCGGATTAGTAACAACTGCCGCTTCCTGTATATTTGCGACATCTTGAATATGTGGATTGCGGTAAAAGATATAAACAATATCCCCTGCATTGTATGATTGCTGTTGCATTTCTTCATCCTCCTTTAGTCATTTCTATTAGTTTGGCTAAAGAAAGTGAAATTATGTTGTGTATTGAAATCATATTTTCTCCTAGCTATTTACTCGAAGAAATTATTTTAAAATAACAAATCCCAAGACAGATCTTCTTATAATTAGATAAGTAATTATTTCCTTTTTCTACTCTATTCTTTTTATCAAATTCCGTTAACAAGCAGAGTTTACTTTATATCTCTAAGTACCAGTTAGTGCAAGATGTAAAACTGACCACTATTTTTTTTACAAAATTGATACTTTTAAATAGGCCAAGCCTTTGCTAATGTTATCCTAGCATGCAGCATTGATTTACGAAGTAAGGTTTTGCGCAACTATTCTTTGACATTGAAAAAGCAAATAAGGAAGGTTTACAACTATGCAAAAATCAATAAGCTATTCACATTCACGCACTTTTGATCTCATTCTATCAGCCATGTTAATTGCACTTGTGTTTGTAGCAACACTCACATTGAATATTAAACTACCTATTAAAGCAAATGGTGGATTGGTTCATCTTGGTACAGGTATGCTCTTTATCGCATCTATTCTTTTTGGTCCTAAAAAAGGTGCAATTGCAGGTGCAATAGGCATGGGTTTATTTGACGTTGTATCTGGATGGACATTGTGGGCGCCTATTACAATCGTAGCTCGTGGCTTACAAGGCTATATCGTAGGGAAAATCGCTTGGTCGAACGGACGCAAAGGAAACAGCATTGCTTTTAATGTTCTTGCTATGATTATTTCAGTTCCATTTATGGTAGCCGTTTATTATGTTGGGGAAGGTATTTTATATGCCAATTGGGTTGCACCATTGACTTCTATTCCTGGAGACTTAGTTCAAAATGTTTTAGGAATGATTGTGGCAATTCCGGTTTGTATTCTCTTAAGAAAAACACCGATTTTCAAATAAATATTCGTAGTTCTTTGAGTTGTTCTCGCTGTTAAATCAGCGAGAATTTTTTATTTGCGATACACGCCTGTTCCCTTTAAAAATAAAAACACACTCGCTTGCGCGAATGTGTTTTTTCTATTTGGATAAATCTATTTTTTTATTTAATAAGTAAATGGTCACGCCACCAACAGTCATCGATAATAATTCTCCGACACCAACCGTAAACCATGTCGCCCAAAATGGCAGATCATACAGTATCGTTAATTGGCCTGCAACAGTAAACATCGATAGTGCAAAAATCACTGCTGTGATGACCATTTTCCAACTATCCTGCTTAATGTTTTTAGTTACCATTCGACAAAGAATTAATACTAGAAATGTTGCAATTCCGCCAATAGGCACATCAAGAATCCAAGTCGGCGACATAAAATTTGCTAATACAACACCTAGGGTTACTGCTACTACATAGCGTTTATTGTACAGCGCCAAATAGTTGAACATCTCTGACAAACGTAGCTGCACTGCTCCAAAGCTAATCACTGACAATAATACAGTTACAGCCACATATAAGGCTGCGACAAGTGCTACTTTAGTAAGTTCCCTTACAGAAGTACGCGGTGAATCTTTTACAATAGATGTATTCAATTTACATTCTCCTTTGTAAAATAGCAAGTTGCTATTTTAGTAATAACTACGACCAAAGGAAGAGAGCATATTGCCCTAACTGAAGTGCCGTAGTGTAAGCTATTTTTGCTTACTTGCGTATTATAGCAGAAGAATGATTCATTGACCAATACTATTTCGCAATCCAACCACCGTCAATTGGTACCACAGCTCCATGTATATAATCTGCGGCATGACTCGCCAAAAAAAGCGTTAAATTCGCCACTTCGCTTGGTTGTGCCCAACGACCCGCTGGCGTCTCATTGGCAACCCATTTTGCCATTTCACCATCGCCTTCAAAATCCGCTTTGGTCATAGCTGTTTGAATAGCTCCTGGTGCAATGGCATTCGCACGTATCCCCTCACGACAATAATCTAAATCCAACTGTTTCGTATAGCCCACAATGGCATGCTTGGATGCTGTATAAGCCGCACCCCCACCTCCTGCAATCAGCCCAGCAATAGACGCCATATTAACGATGATGCCCGATTTACGCTTTACCATATGAGGCAAAATCGTATTCGTTACAAAAAAAGTACCCTTTACATTCGTATTCATAATTTTGTCCCATAGCGCCTCATCGGTATCTAGTGTTTTGGCAAAACCATCTAAAACGCCAGCTGTATTCAGTAAGATATCTACGCTGCTAAAGCTTGCCATTGCTGCTTGAAAAGCGTGCTCTACATCACTTTTTTTACAGACACTTCCTAGCGTATAAGCAAAGCGCTCAGGGTATTGCTGCTGTAATTGCCCTAACCCTCGCTCATCTACATCCAAACCAAAAACATAAGCACCGTTTTCTAAAAAAGCAATAGCTTGTGCTTGGCCAATACCTGACGCAGCACCTGTAATAAACACTGTTTTACCATTATATTCTGCAAACTTCATAGGATCTCTCCTTTATAAAAAGTAATCTACTACTAAAAACACTGACACAAGTCGCAGCTCTACATGCATTGTGCCAGCTCTTATCAACTATACCGCCTACAAAGCTTAACCTTCATATCAAAAAAATAGCATACTAAGAATCACTTAGCATACTATTATAACCTTTGAAACGACACTGAATTTAGTTTACGATTTTCCAATCTTCGGCTAATAAATCACATACTGTTGGTGTGAACATCGTGTAACCCTCGCCACGCACATTAATTAAAAAATAGGGGTTCAAATTCTCTCCGTCGTGCACGCTTTGACCTACAAGCTTAACATATAATTCAGCACCGCCCCATCCTTCACGAATTACTTTCTCGCCCGCCTTTAAACGCGGTAATACTTCTTCAAACGTCATCTATACTCATCCTTTGTTAATCTTTTCTAATATGCCATACGAAAAAAGTATACTGGATATTTATTTTGTTTACAACAGAAGCTAGTTCATTTATAATTTTCATTCTAACTACTTTTTTGTTATATCAGTTCCTTATTTAGTAATATATTGGAAATTTAGAAACAACAGCAATATAAAAAAAGAATAGCTTCGCTACTTTTGCTCAACGTAACAACTCCTTCCCTACCCATGAAAAAAGAACCCTCAATCCAAAATGGATCGAAGGTTCATAAGTTGATTAGTTTTTGTTTAGGCCTAGAGTCTCTGCTGTTGAAGTATGAACTTCTTCAAGAAGCTCTGGATTTTGTAATAATGAGATACCGTAAGATGGAATCATTTCTTTTAGTTTTGGCTCCCACTCTTTAGCTTGTTGAGGGAAACATTTTTGAATAACTTGCAACATAACGTGAACGGCAGTAGATGCACCTGGTGAAGCACCTAATAATGCAGCGATTGATCCGTCAGCAGCACTTACTACTTCGGTACCAAATTGTAATGTTCCTTTACCGCCAGCTTCAGTATCTTTGATAACTTGTACACGTTGACCTGCTACGACAATATCCCAGTCCTCGCTTTTAGCAGTTGGGATAAACTCACGTAACTCTTCCATACGTTGATCTTTTGATAATAACAGTTGTTGGATTAAATATTTTGTTAAAGACATTTCTTTAACCCCTGCCGCTAATAATGTTGTAATATTATGCGGTTTTACAGAAGCGAATAAGTCCATGTTCGAACCTGTTTTTAAGAATTTTGGTGAGAAACCAGCAAATGGTCCAAATAGTAATGATTTTTTGTTATCGATAAAGCGAGTGTCTAAATGTGGAACAGACATTGGTGGTGCACCAACTGCAGCTTTACCATATACTTTTGCATGATGTTGTTCAACCACTTCTTGGTTTTTACATACCATAAACAATCCACTAATTGGGAATCCACCAATGTGTTTTCCTTCAGGAATGCCTGATTTTTGTAATAATTCAAGACTTCCTCCGCCAGCTCCAAGGAAGACGAATTTTGCTGTATGGTATTCCATTTTACAGCCATCTTTATCATGTACTTTTAATTCCCATAAACCGTCTTTCGTACGTTTAATGCTTTCGACACTATGGTTGTAGTTGATATCTACATCTTTCGCTTTTAGGTGGTCAAATAAAATACGTGTTAGAGCACCGAAGTTAACGTCTGTACCAGTGTCAATTTTTGTTGCAGCAATGGCCTCATTTGCTGGGCGGTCTTCCATAATAAGTGGAATCCATTCTTTAAGTTTTTCTGGATTATCAGAGAATTCCATCCCTTTGAAAAGAGGATTATTTGACATTGTTTCATAACGTTTTCTTAAATACTCAACGTTTTTTTCACCTCTTACCATACTCATATGTGGTAATGGCATAATAAAATCTTGCGGATTTTGGATCAGCTTGTTCTTTACAAGATATGACCAAAACTGCATCGAAACCTGGAACTGTTCATTAACATTAATTGCTTTGCTAATATCAATAGTACCGTCTGGTTTTTCAGAAGTGTAGTTAAGCTCGCATAGTGCTGCATGCCCTGTTCCTGCATTATTCCATTCATTAGAGCTTTCCTCACCGGCGTTTGAAAGTTTTTCAAACACAGTAATATTCCAGTCCGGTGCTAATTCTTTGAGCATTGTCCCCAAAGTCGCACTCATAATTCCGGCACCAATTAAGATGACGTCTGATTTAGTTACTCTGTTACTCATTTTTACCATCCTTATATTTTAAGATTTGCAGAAATGATGTAGGTGTAAACTAGTCACACACCTTTTCTGTATCAACTATAAACTTACAATAGTCTATCACAACTATTTAAAGAATAAAATATCTACTACAATATTATAGTAATAAACTAATTAAAAAGTAGTAAAAAGTGCGAAGTCCGCTCATAATGTCCTTTGTACATATTTAAAACAAAAACCTTCCCCCTGTTTCCAGGAGAATGGTGCATTGATCAAATCGGATAAATGCATCGTCTGAAAGATGTTTTATGTTGTATAAAGTCAACTGATTGAATTTTAGTATGCTACTACTAAAATAATTTATCCATCATTTTTTAATGAAAGATATTTTTTAACTTCACTCATACTAAAAGCACTAGACCTTTTAGTCTAAAAGTGCTTAATCGACTCTATTTTACATGATTTGCTAACATTCACAAGGTACCTTCAAACTAATTTTCGCTTTTTCGACGGGATATTCCAGCATTTTCACTCCAATTATGTATAAAGGTCAAAAGACACACTTCTTTAAACAAACGAAACAATTACTTCCAATCCTCTTCAATAACAAAAGCTCAACAATTATTTTTTCTCATTAAGCTAAGTGTTACAAATCAAACGATTATCTGTCACTTGCCTCATTAGTTACTGTATACGCTTCCATTAAATCTATCAAGACTTAAACCTTGGTTTTATTATTCTCTTCCTTTTTAAGGAAATCATATACAACCTACAAAAATATTTTCTTCATATTGTTATATAACACAATCAAGTTTACCATACAACAACAAAAATTATTAGAATATTTTATTTTTTAAATAACTTATACATCAAGTAATTTATCTTTTCCAATAAATTCATTGCCCTAAACAGACAACTAAGGTAGGTCACTCAATGATAAGTGACCCGCCCTTTCGGTATACAAAATACAAATAATTATAAATTTAGATGTATATTTAATCGATTTTTATAATCTACCATACTACAGCGTACCTTCCTTATCTACGAAAAATAAGAAAACACCATAAGCTCTAATAAACGCAAGAAAAAAACGCCAATCCTGTATATGGATTAACGTCTCTATAAATCGGTACCGTACTTTTTCGTCGATAGAATATTGAACTATTGGTTGCCACAAACTATTACGCCCGTGCATATTAGTCTGACAGCACAATGACATTTTCTGCAACCTGCTTTTGATCAGTAGAATTGGGTATTTCAATTAAATCAAAGGAAACTTTTTGGCCTTGTTTCAGAAAGCGAAATGCATTTGGAAATCTTTCCTTATCCGGCAAAATCGAACTAAAATGAACAAAAACATGATTGTCTTCCTCACCATTCAGCATAATACGTCCATAGCCTTTTTCATTTTTATACCATTTTACAATTCCTTCTCGTTTCATTTCTATCCCCAAAAATTATTATTGTAACGTCCCTAAGGTTGCTAAATCGGCTAATGTTAGCTGTTTTACAATTTCATAGCCATTACCCACACCTTTGGGCTTAATAATAACGGTTCCCATGCTTGTCATTTCACCTATGGCAGTCCCTTTCGGAAAACTGTGTGCAATAATTACTTGATTAGTCCCAGGTGGTGGTTTTACTTCTAGATGTTTTTGGGCTTCCATTACAATTTGTTGTTGTTCCGTAGTGGAAATCGTTTCTGCTAATTTAGTAATTGAAAACCAGAACGGGTCAATTTGTAGATACATTGTTGGAAATGCAAGCTGTGCGGTTTCAATTGTTCGACAAAACGGACTTGTCATTATAGGTGAACTAATTGGAATTTGCCAATACCGCAGCATTTGTCCATAGTAAACGGCTTCTCGCCGACCGTAATCAGATAAATTTCTTTGCGTATAGCAGTTTTGAAAATTAACATATGGCTGATCTTCACCAACAGTTGCTTCTCCATGTCTAACATATAAAATCAATCCACCTGCTCTTAGTAAATCAAGGATTGGCTGTTCCAAATTGTTTTTATCCTCCTAACCTGCCCTATTAGATTTACTGTTAATGTATGATTGATATTAGCTCATACATGCTATGCAAAACATCCGGATTTTCTTAACAACAAAAGCCTCCTACTCTATACATGTAGGAAGCTTAAGCTATTATTCTATCCTGTTAAGATGACTTTGCTTTAGCGAAAATTAGCGGTGAAGGAAAAAACTGCTAATAAACAGCCCTATAGACAAACCACATCAAAAAATTTTAATACTATCAGCCAAGTACATTTGCCCATTTACTTTAAAGGAATAATGACAATCGCTGTTGTCTCAAATTGTGCAGTAGATTGGATAGAAATGGTGCCGTTGTATTTTTTCACAACTTCTTTCACAATAAACAAGCCTTGGCCTCTAATTTTTCCTAGTTCAGCTTTTTTCGTTGTAAACCCTTGCTTAAAGATTTGATCAGGGTCTGGAATTGTTGGTCCTGTATTAACAATTTCAAATACATACTTCATTTCATCCGCATGACAACAAATTTTCATTTTGCGTTCACTTTCAGGTAATTCAGTTGTCGCATCAATCGCATTATCAATTAAATTTGATAATAATTTAATGATATCAGTTGTTTTTATTTTATCGAAAGTATCCTGTGAAACCGAAATATCCATCTCAATATTATGATTTTGAGCAGCTAACTTTTTTGTTTGCAATAAAATTGACAGCCCCGGATGGTTAATATTTAATTTCAATGACTTTATTTCCTGTACCTCTTTAGATAATGATGATAAATACTGTTTCGCTTGATCTGGCTCTCCCAATTGTAAAAGCCCATGCAACACTTGAATATGGTTGGTAAAGTCATGTCTTAAGGACGATACAGAGGTAATTAACGCTTTTATTTCAGTTTGGTAGGTATCTTCTGTTACCTCTACTTCTTTTGTCACTTCTTTTTGATACCATCTCTGTAAAAAGAAAAACGATGCAATAACGATTACTATAAATATTCCATTATAAATAAACAAGAATAAATTATTTTCTAATACTTTTCCTTTGATACCATTAAGTTTGTCTGCGCTTATATCAATCCCGAGATAGCCAATAACGTGACCTTCTTCATTCTTAATAGGAGCGCCTACAGAAAGATAATCTCCGTGTTGAGGGTCATTAATGACATTCGTAACATATGTCAACCCTTGATAAGCTAGTTTGATTTGCTTTTCTGGAACAGTACAAATTTGTCCAATATCAAAGCCTACTGTGAGATGATTAGGAACACCGGCAATCATCGTTTTTGATACTTTAGGATTATCAATTTCTAACGTATAGACATTTAAGGCCCCTATTTTTTCTCGTGCATCATTTAAGTATTTTCTTATTTCCCAATAAGTTGCATTTTTCACAGGATTATTTGCAAATTTTTGATACAACTTAACATCAATTGATGATGCGATGGAAATAGCCGCTTCTAAGCTTTGGTTAGCGATAGATTCTTCCACCGTCTTTTTCATTTTCACATATGAAGTGAGCACATTTAAACTTGTGAACAATGACAATAAGACTGTCGCTAATACTAATATTAGTTTAATTTTACGATTTTTCATACAAACTGGTACTTCCTCATCTATTGTATTCATTATTTAACGATGTGTAATTACTCCTAGAACAAATTAATATTTATATTAATAACAATAATATTATACTATAGTAATTTTCGTTTTTTCATGTATATTTTTTAAAGTACGTTGAAAACAATACTTTTATCCAAGTTTATTTTTAAAACTTAGTAATTGTTATGCAAAAATGGAATAATTTATTTTTCTTTCGAAAAGCGAAATAGCTACAAAACGAAAGGAGAATAGCCCAACAAATGTTACGCCATTCCCCTATTTATTCTATTAAATTATAAACCAAGCCTAACAAATTAGATAGCCTGAATTATGTTTCCTTTAATGGTTATCGGAAAAATAAGTTTACCTTCGATAAATTGTTGGAGAGAAAATGATTGCGGCTCACAATTTTCACCTATTCCAACAACTACCTCTAATTGCTTCGGTGAGTATATAACAGTATGGAGAGTACCAAAATATTCTTGATATTGTTTAAAAAATAACGGAGAATCTCCATTATTGAAATGGTGATAGACAGACATGGTCGTACGCGCATCTACTACATAGCGATTTATAAAGCTTTTTCGTTGTTTTGAACCCTCAATGCAAGCTTTGTTTTTCCCTGCCAATTGTTGAGACTCAAAATGATTTGTGCATATAAGCGGATGTTCAGCAGAAACTACCCGCTCTATTGGTGTAGCCTCCACCACAACTGCTTTTCCACTTTGATCTGTCATGGAGTAATTGTAGCAATAGCGATGTGGAATTTTATTTAAAAGTGCAATAGCCTCTTCAATATTTTCACACTGTTCAAGCACTATTTTAACGATTGTAGTCGCCAAAAAGCCATCTCCTTTCCAATCATTATTGACAAAATGCAGCCCTACTACAAGCCCTTTTTCATTCATTCCATCTAACCTACCAATAATTTGCTGGCTAAAACCTACACTGGCATACCCTTTAGACGGTTTAGAAAAAACGAGTCTTGCATCATACATAACTGGACTAAAATCATAATTTCTTACATACTTCCCATTGTGTACAACCGAGGTACATCCCATATTTGGAAATATTATATTATAACCGCTATACATTTTTATAATGGTTTCATACGGCTGTTTTAAGCCAAACGCTAATCCCTTCATCTCTTGCAAAAGATTGGGCGAAACATGTCGCAACAGCTCTTGTACCCGCTGTGTATTACAAGTAGCAGATAAAGCTAACAGTTGTTCATTTTGCGCTAAATGTGCATTTGTTTTTATTTCGTTACTTTGTTGAAAACCTATTTCATAAGCATCGCCTCTTAAAGCTACTACAGATACGATTAATTCTTGATATTTATTCATTGAAATCCCTCCCATACAGCTATTCAATCTTCAGTATCATCGTAATCCTTCAAGTAACTGGAAGGTCAAGGGTATAAAAAAAGTTGCCTTCCTATAGGAAGACAACCTTTAACGTGACCAAATCAGTAGTAAAAGGTACAGATAAATTATTTTGGTGAAATAAAGATATTATCTTTATTTACATTATCCAAAACAAACGATACCCATTAGCTAAAGTTTTTTTCTTTTGATTTGAATGTTTTACAACACGTATCGGATGATTGAATGGCTGCTGCCTCTTCTGACATTGTATGCAATTCAAAGTCTGAAGCAAACTCCGCATCACGTTTGTTCGTATTACGTTTATCCATGTCGATTGCAATTTTTTCAGCTCCGCAATAATTACCTTTGGCATGGAAAACACAATTTGATACTGCACAGCTAACTTGGACATTCGGCATAACTATCCACCCCTTATGATTGGTCTTGAAAAATATAGAATGGAAAATCTAATCTATACTCTTCACTTTGTATTTTGTCCAATCCATAGGTTTTTACAAGTCAAGCTTAAAAATAACTTCAACATAATCGGTCAATACGATTGCAAGTAGCACATGTGATAGATGTAAATTGTCGTGCTACTGAAAGACATCTAATTTTTGCTCGATGACCTCGTCTCATCTTGAGGATGTAAAAATTTTGGTCGTTTACTATATCCTTTTGGCGATAGACGTATTAATGTTTTCTTGGTGTCGGACCAGTTTAAATTGGCACCAATATTTAAGTACGGAACGCTTAATACACGGATATTGGCAAAGTAAATAAGAATGAAAAACAAGGACAAAAAGAAACCAAATAATCCAAAGAAAGCGGCCATTGAGATAACAAATAACCTAAAAATACTCATTGCAGTTACAAAGGATTGATTGACAAGAGTATAGGCGGCAATACTTGAGATGGCAATCACCACGATCATGGAAGGACTCGTTATGCCTGCCTTGATTGCCGCATCTCCGATGATTAGTCCACCTACAACACTCATTGTTCCACTCAAAATAGACGGTAAGCGTAGATTTGCTTCGCGAAATATTTCAAACATAAATAACATTAGCAATATCTCCAATATCGTTGGAAAAGGCAAGCCAGTACGTGATTGGACAACCGTCGCTAACAGTAATATTGGCATCTGCTCTTGATGATAAGTCGTTAATGCTAGCCAAAAACCGGGTAAAAGCATACTTATTAATATCCCTACGATTCGTAACAGACGCTCTAATGTACCGACCATAGATGGATAATCATTATCCTCACCTGATTTAAAAAGTAGAAACATATTAGGAGGCGTAATAATTGCGTAAGATACGCCATCGACAAAAAGAAGTATTCGTCCTCTGACTAGCGCTTGTATTGCGAAATCTGGTCGCCCTGTATAATCATGTCGCGGTAAAATTTTCGCGGTTTTTTCCACACTTTCCATCATTATATCGCCACTAAAGACAACATCTGTATTAATTTTCCTTAATTGCTTTTTTAGTTCCGTGACCATATTTTTGTCCGTTATATCACCCATGTATAGGACAGCCACTGTCGTTTTAGAGCGCTTTCCGACTTCCACTGTTTCCACGCATAAAGAATTTGTAGGCAATCGCTTACGAATTAAGGCCACATTAATAAAAACATCTTCTATAAAATCATCTCTCGGCCCTTTTACCACTAGTTCTTGCTTTGTTTCTTCAGGATTTCGATTTGGTTTTTTTGTAATTTTACTTGAAAATAAAATTTTTTCCCCTTCAAAGTAAAGCAAAACAAACCCTGAATATACACGCGTAATAGCATCATCTAAATTGGTTACTTTTTGAAGATTAGGAATGTGTAAATCGTTTTTTATTTTTTCCTCTAATAAGTTTACAGAGCTGTCTTCAAACAAAGATTGAACTCGATCGATAATGACCTTATTCAATAAAAACTGATCGACCATCGACTCACATGTAATAAAATAAACATGCTGTTGTTGAAAGGTAAAGGATTGAAAAATTACGTCAGCAGAGCGTTGAAATAATTCTTTCAACATTTTCAATTCGATTTCTTGTTCTATTGATTGAATATTCCTCATCTCCTACTGAACCAAATTCAAACAAATTATTTTACTAAAATACTTATAAACATATATTTCCCAATGTCCAAAAAATTATGCAATAAATTTTACGACCATGCATCCTTTTAGCCAATCATTTTTTGT
This sequence comes from Lysinibacillus sphaericus, assembly GCF_002982115.1. GTDB lineage: Bacteria > Bacillota > Bacilli > Bacillales_A > Planococcaceae > Lysinibacillus > Lysinibacillus sphaericus. Next base: position 2,980,115 of record NZ_CP019980.1, read on the forward strand.
AAATTAGCCATTTCAATTGCAGACATCGCTGCATCATAACCTTTATTGCCAGACTTTGTTCCAGCACGTTCAATCGCTTGTTCAATATTTTCAGTTGTGACAATACCAAAAATCACTGGTACATTTGTCGAAAGCGATACGTTTGCAATGCCTTTAGCTGATTCGTTACATACATAATCATAATGCGTTGTAGAGCCACGAATAACTGTACCTAGACCTATAATGGCATCATATTTTTTCGTTTCAGCTAGTTGCTTTGCGATAAACGGTACTTCAAATGCACCTGGTACCCACGCAACATCTATTAAATCATCGTCTACACCATGACGCTTTAGCCCATCTAATGCACCACTTAATAATTTACTTGTTATAAATTCATTAAAACGACCAACGACCACCGCTATTCTTAAATCATTGCCAATTAATTGTGCTTCAAATGTTTTGCCCATCATTTCATTCTCCTCTTTTACATAGTAAGTGAATTTTCTATTTGCATATGTTGACGACGGTATGTTGCTAAAGCGTCAATCGAAATCATTTTTAATTTATGTTTTTTTGCATATTTCACTAAATCATCAAAGCGTAACATTTCCCCATCATCGCCCATAATTTCACATATCACGCCAGCTTGTACACTGTTGCAAAGTTTAGCCAAATCGATAGTAGCTTCCGTATGCCCTCGACGCTCTAATACCCCATTGTCTTTTGCTATTAGCGGAAAAACATGTCCAGGTCTACGGAAATCCGATGCTTGTGCATGTGACGCTAGCATTTTTTGAATCGTCAAAGCACGTTCAAACGCACTAATGCCTGTTGTTGTCTCTTTATAATCAATACTGACAGTAAACGCTGTTTGGTGATTATCAGTGTTATCTACGACCATTGGCTGCAACGCTAATTTTTGTGCAAGCTGCTGTGAAATGGGTGTACAAATAAGCCCCCTACCATATTTCGCCATAAAATTAATCGTTTCTGGTGTCATGAACTCTGCAAGGGCCAGTAAATCTCCTTCATTTTCACGGTCTTCATCATCCACGACAACAATCATATTGCCCTGTTTTAAATCGGCAATCGCTTCTTCAATTGAATGTAGCAACATTGCCACCTCCTAATAGATATCACTTTATAAATTATGTTTTTTCTTTCTATAGCAGGTTAAAAACCATGCTTCGCTAAGTAATCTTTTGTAATAGTCGACGATTGCTGACTACCCTTTAGCTGGTGAATAATGTATTTGCCTACTAAATCGGTTTCGATATTGACTAGTGCCCCAACATTTTTAATTCCTAGTACGGTTTCTTTGTATGTGTGTGGAATAAGCGATACTGTGACACTGTTTTTTTCAACATGAAAGAGCGTTAAACTCGTTCCATCAATTGTGATTGACCCTTTAGGAATACAATAGCTCGTTAAGTCTTCTGAAAGTTCGATCTCAATATAGACCGCATTTGCCATTGGACGTTTACGTAAAATTTTCCCTACACCATCTACATGCCCTGAAACAAAGTGGCCACCAAATCGTCCATTGGCTGGCATTGCACGCTCTAAATTGACCGCATTTCCAACAGTTAGTTGCTGTAAATTCGTCGCTTTCACTGTTTCAGGCATTACATCCATTGTTAGCTCTTGGTCATTATAATGAGTTACTGTCAAACAAACCCCATTTACGGCTATACTATCCCCAAGCTTCACATCCGCCACTATTTTGGGCGAAATCACCGTTATTTCCATACTTCGCCTATCGCTTTGCAAGGTTTTTACTGTACCAATATCCTCAATAATACCTGTAAACAATTTTCCACCTACTTTCTTAACCCTATGTCGTAAACCTTTTGATAGTGATTATTTTAATTCCCCTTTCATTTTTTATAATCGAAACAAACAAAAAACCCCTTTCACATAAAAGGGGTTTGGGAGTACTTGTACATAAGACGTCACGAAATAAACCTAGTGGATACAAAAATTTTCCACAGGCTGCCATCTCATTGTTCTTCTCCCATCCAGACTATCACTGTCGGTTTTGGATTTGCACCAAATCAGCTTGCGCTCACGGACTTTGAATTGCTTCATCACCGCCGATTGGGAATTTCACCCTACCCCGAAGAACAGATATTTATTCAATTTTTGCCTAAATAAAAAACTTCCCAACAGAAGCGATGGGAAGTAGTATGCTATATAAGCGTAGCCAAATAGACCTTTTAAAGTCATACGAATTTAAAAAGCTTATACTTTCACCCTTCTCCCATCCAGACTGTAACTGTCGGTTTTGGATTTGCACCAAATCAGCTTGCGCTCACGGACTTTGAATTACTTCATCACCGCCGATTGGGAATTTCACCCTACCCTGAAGGATATATTATTTAGTTACTTCATACGATAACATTATTTTAATAGATTATCCACCTAAAATTTTTTCATGCCTGCATGCTGATAACTGATTTTGTCAAAAAATTATACTTTATTAATTTTTATGGTATTTCTTCTCCGAAATCCAATAGTGCGAAATTGTTACAGTTAAAGTAATCCATATGAACGTTATCACCATATTTCCATACAGTTGTGCATCCATTGAACCCGTTATTAATACCATCATTGCTTGTTGACTCATGCCAGCAGGATTCACTAAATCAATTATTGGATGTAAACCACTAATGATTTTCAACAGTAGCAAGCAAACAATACTAATTAAAGCTATAACGCCCTGTCCATTAAAAATAGTACTGACCATCGCAGTAAAAGAAATCATAAAAAGTACCCATACTAAGTATAATCCAAGCGCTAATATCATCGTAAGAAATGGAATATTACTAAACAAGAAATTTACATAAACGTAAGATACAAAATAGCCAAATGTCACACTAAGTGCTACAAATGAGAAATTAGAAAAAAGTTTTCCACCGATATAGGATCCTACCTTTACAGGCCTTGTTAATATAAAATCAAGCATTCCATTCGCTTTATCTGACTGAATAATGCCCATAATGGCAATAGCAATTACCATAATGCCTAACTGATCAAATTGGGAGCCTAGAGTTGCCGCCATTACTTGTGCTCCATCCTGCTGCATCATTGCAGGGTCAATGGTAATACCTTGATTTCCACCAAGCACTGTTAAAATTGATGGTAAATAGTATGTGACAACTGGTTGTGTTGCGCCTAAAAACATAAAAACAAGAGGTAACCAAAGTATCTTAAACTCACGAAACATTTGTACATATTCTTTTCTCGTTAAAATAAATAAAGATGTCATACACTCACCACCATCTTTAAAAAGATTTCTTCTAATGTCTCACTGCTTCCAACTTCAAATTTAACGATATCCATGTTGTTGTCCATCGCATCACGAATCAACCTATCTTTATTTTGCTGAATATTATCGAGGGTAATCTTCGCCTTCTTACCCAATACTTCAACATTTTTAACATATGGGAGCTTTTCAATGATTTGCACCCAAAGCATATTATGTGATGCCAATTCAAGATGCACAACCGCATCATGATTGTTAGTTAATTTATCTAATGTCGTATCTTCAATTTTTTCACCTTTTTTCATAATGACAAAGCGTTCACATATTTCTCCTGCATCACTTAAAATATGAGTAGATAATAGGATAGTCGTTTCATGTTTAATTTCTTGTATTAAATTTAAAACCTCTCTCCTGCCTATTGGATCTAATGCCGATACAGGCTCATCCATGACAATAAAAGATGGCTTATGTAACAGTGTTTGGGCAATGCCAAGCCTTTGCTTCATTCCCCCGGAAAATGTTTGAACTTTCTCATGTTGTTCATTTATAAGTCCAACTTTTGTTAAAATAGCTGGCACTTCCTCCGTAAGCTCTTGTTTTGTTATGCCAGATAACTGTCCCATAAAAAAGAGTGTTTCTGTAGCTGTCATCCAATGAAAGAAATCAGGATATTGTGGAAGGTAACCAATTTCTTTTTTCATGGTTGAAATTTTTTTCCCATCTAGTAGGACTTCTCCTTTATCCGCATATAAAATATCTGCAATAATTTTGATTAACGTAGACTTTCCAGCACCGTTAGGTCCAATAAGCCCTACACATTGTCCAGTTTCAACCACCATCGAGAAATTATTGACTGCTGTCTTTGCCTTAAATGTTTTAGTCACCCCTTTAATTTCTAACTTCATGATGTTTCGCTCCTTTTCGCCCAATAGTGAAATATAAAATTGGACCAATGGTATTAAAAAATAAAATAATGATTGTCCACAACACAACATTTGATCGTGCATTTCGGTGTCGATACAAATCAATTAATGCAACAAGGATAAGGATGAAACCAACCATCATAAATGGCAATATAACCTGTAATACAGCCAACCAATCAATGTCATTCAATTCATCTAACCCATAGTGAAGTTTCAATAAAAACGCTCCTCTCAACATTCATTATCATTACTAATAATGATAACATTAACACACATTTTTTGGAATTGCACTTGTTATTTTATTAAATGATATGCTACAGTCAATATTATCTATAATGATAATATTATCATTATAGATAATTATTTTTACATTGATTTCACTGCCAATATTGTTAAAAGGAGAAAATCGCGTGAAAGTGCAACGGATAAGAATGAAAATTAGTCAAACTCAAAAAGAAATTCCTATTACGCCGATTTCAGCTAATTTATTTATTTTAGGGGGAATACTATGCTACCTATTCATATAGATACAAATAGCCCATTGCTATTATATAAGCAAGTCGGAAATCAATTAATTGAACAGATTGCAAAAGGGCATATTCAAGACAATGAAATGCTTCCTTCCATTAGAAATATGGCGCAAGATATTGGAATCAATATACATACTGTTTCAAAAAGCTATCGTGAACTTGAGAAAAAAGCGATTATCAAGATGGAAAATCGCTTGAAAGCAACAGTTATCGCTCGTTCAAATCGACGGTTAGACGAAAACCAATTACATAATCTCGAACTTTCTATAAAAAACATGATAATGGAAGCTTATGTAATAGGTTATAGCAAGAAACAAATCAAACAATATATCACAAAAGTATTAGACCAAGTGCAGTAATTTACCTGCTAAATAGGTAAGGTATTAATGCCTGTTTTGTATTCTTCCCTCCATAATGTATGAATCAGATAGTGTATACTAATTCATTTCTTTTTTTCCGCATTCATGTCATCATGAACGAATGACTATATTGATTTAAGTATTATGAATGGTAAAGCCAAATACCCTTTAAGGAGAAAAATACAATGAAACATATAATATTTGATTTTGATGGCACACTTGCGGATTCCACGGCAGTGTTTGCATCTGTATGGAATATGATTGCTAAAAAACATGCATTCAAAGAAGTACAGTTAGAAGATATTGATGCACTAAAAAAATTATCGATTGCTGAACGAAGTAAATTATTTAATTTCCCTTTACACAAACTACCTACTATACTCCCGCAATTTTATCGTTTATATCAGCAATCATTACAAGATGTTCATTTATTTCACGGTATGAAAGAGGTCATACAGGAACTTGATAAGAAAGGATATACAATTGCCATTATTTCCTCCAATTCAAAAGATAATATTTTGGCGTTTTTACAAACTAATGGTATCGACCATGTGTCCGAAGTACTTTGTTCGAGCCGTATTTTTGGTAAAGATAAAGTGATAAAAAAATATTTAAAACAAGCCAATTTAAAAACATCCGATGTTTTATATATTGGGGATGAGCAACGCGATATCGTCGCCTGCAAAAAAGTAGGTATTCCAATTATTTGGGTTGGTTGGGGGTATGATGCCATTGAGATTGTCCAATCCGCAGAACCCGATTACAAAGTATTTACTCCTGCAGAAATACTAACTATTATTTAAGGTTTATGAACTCTATCACCACTGCCTAGGCTCTAAAAAAAAGACACTCTTTATAAGTGTCTTAAAATACAAGAGAAGTTGATTATTATTCCTACATCAACTTCTTTCTTATTGTGGGGGAAGCTTTGTTAAAATTTCTTGGTATTTTTTTGCTGTCCTTATTTCCACTGTCAGAAAATCTTGTCCATAGGTCGCCTTAATTAAAAATGGTACATCACTGGTGTTTTGAAATCTAAAATCTAAGCCACCATAGGACACCGTTGCATCTCTGCCCTTTGGAACATATCCTACATCTAATGAATGATGGTGTCGCTCCACAAATTTAATCGGGAGTTGATCGACTGCATTAAACAATGTTGAAGATGTTTGGCAAATCCCCCCACCAATGCCCATAACAAGCTTTTTATTAATAATTTCAGGTGCGGGCTGATAGCCATTCGCTTCATCTCTAGGGCCTACAACAGTATTAAACGAAAAAGTATCTCCGCTACCAACAATCACATTGTGAATGGCTTTTGCTGAAAGTTCAATATTTTTATTTCTTCCAACATCCGCTCCATTGAAGTAGGTTGTATAAGAAGCCACTACAACATCTTCTAAATAGGGTATGTCTTCAAAATAATAGCCACTTTCAGTAATATACAGTGGCATTTCTACTGTGCCACCCGTTGCTGATGCTGCCATAATTTTTTCTACCAATTCACTTTCTTTTAAAATAACTAATGGACTACCTTTTATAATCCGACCATTGTCATCGACTTTATCAAGCATCATTCGCTTATCAAAACCAACTTTTGTTTCTGTGCCTCTCGCTAATTGTTGTGCCAATTGTTCAATGTTCTTTTTATACAAGACTGGGTCTGTTTCAAAGCCTAATTCTATGGGCGATACGATGTGGATGATTTCTTTAGATTGTGGATTAACAATTTCAACCACTACAGGACCTACTTCCTGCTCTTTGTCATGCGTGTACATAACAGATTGTTGCACGTCGTCTTTTTCAATTTGTTCGTGCTTTATTTTATCCTGACAACCTACTAAAGCCATTACACTGCCTAAACAAAATACAACCATCCATTTTTTCAAGTTTAAACACCTACCTCCGACTTACTTACAGCAACATCTTATTCGACTCGTTAAGATAGTGTGTTTCTTTTCTTAGATTTTTATTGATGTATATCCAATTGAAAAATGTTTTTTTGCACAGCTTAAGGAAAAAACACCCCACAAAAGTTTAGATACTTACTTTTGTGGAATGCTTTTGTGTAAATAAGTTTGTCATTATCACATAATACTTATGTAACTTTCTGGACAATAAGATAACAATTATACATGTTTATATTTAATTATTGTATATCTTCTACCAATTTCAATTCTAAGTTAGTAATATCATACTCTTTTATTTTTTTTTGAAAGTCATTAAGAATAAAAGGTCCTTCTACATATTCATCTTTAACATTTAAAATCCAGTAAAAATACTCTTCATTAGGGTAAGCCTGCTGTTTTGCAATTATGTAATCTTTATTCCAACCAACTTCTACAACTTTTGCAGGAATAACATTCTCATCCCACATTCCTTCACCATTCTTACTTTTAGGTGCAATCGTAATATTATGACTTGAAGTTCGCAAAAGTGAATAATTCCCAGATAAGTTAATACTATAATCTCCTAAACCGGCACAACCACTTATGAATAAACAAATCAGAATTACTATCCATCTTTTCATAATAACCTCCATCTCTAAAATTTCGTTCTCAAAAATCTTTATTAAGTAACATCAAACAATAGACTGAACAATGAGAGTTTTAATTTATTTATAAAATAATTGATTTTTCTTTATATTTCAACAATTTTGTATATTGATTTTTTATTTTTTACAAACGATTTTTACAGCAATTTACTCTATTAAAAATCTATCTCTTTTAGAATTCCATATATAAAATCACATTTCCTATGGTAAAAAACAAAAGGATAGTACATTATTTGGTCTTTTCTCACTCATCCACCAAACGGAACATACGTTTGTTTATTTTCACTGTATTCTGTATAATAAAACAGAAATGGTGCTAAGAGAAGAAGTTTGGAAGTATTAGGGATGATGTTTTAATGGCATTTGCAGTAGCTAGAAGGAACATTGCAAGTATGCCAAATTAGAATAAGCTATTTTGTAAGAAGCATGCTACACTGACTATCCGTAAAAAGATTTCACTTCACGGTTTCGTTTTTTGTTCTCCACTCTCCTGAATTACACTAAAACTAGAGGTAGGTGCATAGATGATTCACTTAACAAACCGCCAGGCACGGCAATTTCTGTTGTTGAAACACGGACTTTTGGACGACTATAAATTTAGCGGGAAACGGGGTGTATTGGACTTTACTCGACAAGCTGGTTGTATTCAATACGACCCCATCGATGTTTGCGGAAAGAATGCCGAATTGGTGTTGCAGTCCCGAATCAAAGAATTTACTAAAGGAATGCTCGCCGATTTGCTGTATGTGGAAAGAAGCCTTGTCGATTATCCCGACAAGAACCTCTCTATTATCACTGTTGAAGACTGGCCGTATTTTGAACGCTATAGGGAAGCCGCCCGACAACATGCCAAACGCTATCCCGAAATGGAAGCGTTGACAACGCTAGTACGGGCTCATATCCAAAATCATGGTGCACTAAGTTCGGATGATTTAAAATTGGATGGAGATTTCTCTTGGCAATCAGCCATTCACTGGAGTAGCGGAAACAATCCATCTCGCTCAGTACTGGAACAGATGTATTCAACGGGGGAGTTGATTATCCATCATAAAAAGGGCAGCCGTAAATATTACGATTTAGCCAAGAAGTACATACAGCCGAATCTGCTGACTGCATCAGAGCCCCTAGTTGATGAACTTGCGCATTATAAGTGGCGGGTACTACGTCGAATCGGCTCGGTCGGTCTCTTATGGAATCGTGCGTCAGATGCATGGTTGAATATTTGGGGGTTGAAAGCAGCACAACGCAAAGAGGTTTTTAGCCAGCTATTGCAGGAAGATCGTATTGTTGCCATTACTGTGGATCAAATGAAGGATATGCTGTATTGCCTTGCGGAGGATTTACCGCTTATTGAAGTGGTTTTGCAAAATCCAGAACCAAAATGGCGTTGCGAGCTGATTGCGCCGCTCGATAATTTCCTTTGGGACAGAAAACTAATTACCGCATTGTTTAACTTTGATTATACGTGGGAGATATACACACCTGTAAGCAAACGAAAATTCGGCTACTATGTGCTCCCCCTCGTATATGGCGAACGCTTCATTGGACGAGCTGAGATTATCGCGGAGAGAAAAACTGGCACACTCGTTGTTAAAAACATCTGGTATGAGAACGGTGTGAAGCAAACAACTCAATTGCGTACAGCTTTGAACAATTGTCTCAAAAAATTTGCTCACTTCAACGGGTGTGAGACCATGTCAGTAGAATATTTGAACGAATAGCCATAATTTTGTGCAGTATAGGAAGATATGCCATTGTTTATGTGCAACCATTTATCGTTGCCAATTGTCATTTTCACCATAGTCTCTCCCCTACTATTAGACAACAAATTGTTACAGAGTCGGATTTCCAAAGTAAAAACGGCGGTTCTGAAAGATTCAAAACTGCCGTTTAGGTCTATAGCTATTCGCTACGTTTTAAAATTAATTCATATCATCACGCAGTGCATCGACGATATTTTCTTTTTTAATTATGCGAAGTGCGTACATTGTTGTAATAAATATGACAAGGAATACCCCCAGTACACTAATGCCCATACTGCTCCAAGGGAATGTGAATGCAACTTCCGCTCCACCGATAAACATCCCTTTATAGATTAGCCAAGCTAAAATACCTGAAATAGGGAGTCCAAATAGTAATGTTTGGAACCCATAAAGAACACATTCAAAGCGCATCATCTTATTGAAATCACGATTGGACATACCAACTGAGCGAAGCATTGCAAGCTCTCGTCTACGTAATCGAATATTCGTAGAAATGGTGTTAAACACATTGGCGATTGCAATAAGTGACATCATTATGACGAAAACAATGGTGAACAAATCAATGATGAAGATAATATTGCGGTTCTGGTCAAATATTTCATTGGCATTGTATATCGAATATTCGTATGAGGTTTCTTCCGATTCGATTATTTTTTTCATTTCATCAACTGACTGCGATGCATCCTTTGATAGGAACGTTAAGCCCCAATCCATCGGAACATCAGCTAGTGCCCATGTATCGATTAATTGATATGGTGCAACAATCATAAACGTGTACGGTCTTACTTCAGACGGTAACTTTGGTAATGGATCGACAGGATACGTATCGACAAATGTAATCGTTACATTTCGCTCTTCATTTAAGATTGCGCTAGTATTTACGTTTGGTGTAATATCTAAATTCATCGACTGTTTTGTAAACATATCTATTATGTTGTCTTTTTCCGATGCAGTAGCCGTTTTATTTTTCACTTTGGCAACGGCAATGACTTTCGCATTTTCCCCTGTATATTCAGCTATATCTAAACCTAAGCTTTTAATAAAATCTAGGTAAACACTATCCTCTAAAAACTGCATGTCTAGCGGTACATCAATCGTCTTATCGAGCTCAACATAACCTGCTGCTTGACGGTAGTCTGCTGAGAAATCATGTAAGTTAATTTTACTTGCATATTCCATCATGGATTGATAAGAGCCTTTATAAACCCCATCTACATTTTGTAGTTTGTCAAATAGCTGAAATGAATCGTTTTCTTTCATGTTCTCACTAAAGAACATAATATCGTAATCCGTATTGACAACGGATGACTCTGCAGCCTGCTGGAGCGTTGTTTTAAATGCGCTAGACGATACAAACATCACTACACTTAATATAAGTGATAGGACGATACTGCGATATCGTCTTTTGTTTCGTTTAAAGTTTTTAAGCGCAAGTGTGCGTTCTAAGCCGTAAATACGCTCCATCCATTTAGACGTATTAATGGCTTTTGATTCCACTTTAATTTCATTTGTTTGACGAATACAAGCCATAACTGGAGTATTAGCAGCTTTGCGTGCTGGGATATAAGCTGAAATTAAAATGGTCATCAAACTAATAACGACTGTGGCGATTATGATAGGTATCGAAACGGTCAAAGTTAATGGTACATTATCATAGGCAATATTTTCAAAATTTTTCGACACAAGAGAAAGAACACCTTTGATACTTGGGATGCCAACTAGCACACCGATTGGTATACCAACAGCACCAATACATAGTCCTTCAAATAATACAGAATTTCGCAATTGTTTTGCCGTTGCACCTACTGACATCAAAATTCCATATTGTCGCATACGTTCGTTTAACGAAATGGAAAAGGCATTGTATATAAGGAAAACTGAACCGAGCATAATTAAGGCAACTAACATGCCACCAATTGAGTAGAGTAGACGATTAAATATTTTATCATTTGACAGACCCATAAATCGTAACACGTTGTCATTTGTAACAAATTGATGTTCAGTTGCGAATTCATCTGCATAATCATGTACTTTACGAGGACTTTTCATTTTAATAAAGGTACTAAAGCTACTCGCTTTTTTCATAGCATTAGTTGTTGTAATTAATGTATAACCAGGTGCCTTTACCTCTTCGAATCCAGGTCGTTTGAATGTCCCAACGACTGTATAGTGTTTCTTACGCTCAGCTACAAAGCTTTCTGGATTAGTTGAAAGATAAGGGTCATATTGTGAGAGCTGTTTATCCTCGCTTATACGTCTTCCAACATTCAATGCAAGGGTATTACCTACAGAAATCGTCACGCCCCCATTTTCCTTAAGGTGCGAAGGAATGAGAATTTCCGTGTTATTTTTAGGGTATCGACCAGCAGTAAGTGTTATTGGTAAATGGGCATACGTGTCTTGGTCAAAGCCAGCAATAAAGAGATACGGCTTGTTGACGTTTTTACCTCCCTCCAGTTTGGCATAACCAATGTTTTCAAAGGTAATGGTATTGGCTATTCGATTATCTTCATTTTGTTGTTCGATAAATGTAGCGTCAACATCAGAAAATCCAACGTGCCAATCGCCATATTTTATTATCGAGCCATTAATCATGTAGTTTTGTAGGGATGTCGCAAAGGTCGTAACGCCTGTAATCATCGCTGCAGATAAAATAACGCCAATAATGGTCACAATCGTTCGCGTGCGGTTTTTTAGTAAACTTTGCAAGGCGACTTTATTGAAAATATTCATTATCTTGCCACCCGTTTCTCATCTCGAATAACTTTGCCATCAGACATGGAAATAATCCGATCCGCTTGTAAGGCGATATTTTCATCGTGCGTGACTACAATCAGCGTTTGCTGATATTTTTCGTGGCTGGATTTTAACAAACGCATAATTTCATGCCCATTTTTGCTATCTAAACTACCTGTAGGTTCGTCAGCTAACATTACGGCTGGCGCGTTCATCAGTGCACGTCCAATCGCAACGCGTTGCTGCTGACCACCTGATAGTTGATTTGGTAAATGGGTTTTTCGGTCTTCGAGGCCAAGTAAGTTTAATAAGTCCATTAATCGTTCTTCATTCACTTTACGTCGATCCATCAAAATCGGTAATGTAATATTTTCTACGACATTTAACGTAGGAATAAGGTTATGAAATTGATAAATCAGACCAACTTCTCGACGACGGAAAATTGCCAGTTTTTCATGATTTTGAGCATACACATCTTGTCCGTTCAAGTAAATTTTTCCGCTTGTCGGTACATCTACGCCAGCTATTGCATGTAGTAATGTCGATTTACCTGAGCCAGATGAACCGATAATGGCAGTAAATTCCCCTTTTTCTATCGTAAGTGAAACATTGTCCAATGCTGTCACTTGATTTTCACCTTGCCCATATGTTTTGTATAAGTTTTCAATTTTTAAAAACTCCATTATGTGAGCCTCCTTTTGTGCTGTACCCTTATAATAGAATTTTTAACTTACATCCTCGTGACTCTAAAGTGAGAGATTCGTCACTTTGGGAAACGAATAGAAAAAATTGCGCCACCTTGCGGATGATTTTTGGCACTAATAGTTCCCCCTTGGCGCGTAATAATGGTTTTGCAAAGCGCTAGGCCAATGCCATATCCTGTCGTGCTCGTATTTTTCCCACGGTAAAATCGTTCAAATAAGTAGGGCACATCTTCTTTTTTAAAACCTGGTCCACTATCATGCAAGGTGATTTCTGTATACAGTATATTTTCCTGACAAACAATTTGAATCGTCCCGTTATTGCCTATACTCTCTATGCAATTTTTTAAAATGTTTTGAATGGCCTCTGAAAGCCAACCGAAATCTCCATGAATAACTAGTCTGTCCGCTGTATTCACTTGAGGTGTAATATTATGTAAATCCATCGACATAAGAAATGGATGAAGCGAATCCTTTATTAAGGTTGTGACATCCAATGGTTTCATTTTGAAATTTACAATATCTGCATCTAAACGTGATAATTTTAACAGAGAGGTTAATAGCCAATCCATTTGTACAAATAATTTTTGAATATCCCATAGCAACGTTTTACGCTCATGTTCCTCTGGATTGTTTTTCAGTAAAGATACAATCAAATTCGCTGAAGTTAGTGGTGTACGTAGTTGGTGTGCAATATCGGCTAGTGAATCAGCTAGATATATTTTCTCTTTTTTCAGTGCTTCATTTTGTTCTCGTATGCGAAGCGTCATTTTAGTAATTTCATTTTGTAAAATAGACAGTTCGCCTTCTTCTGCATTACTAATAAACAAATGATCTGTATTATGCAGCACTAAATTTATTTGCTCCGAAATTTGTGTAATCCTTTGATAATGCGCTTTTGTAAATAGGAAAAATAAGGTACCAAATGTAGCACAAGTAAAAAGTATTAATAGGCCAGCTACGGGCTGAATAGTAAAGCCTAAAATGGCGGTAATGATTGTGATGCCGGTAAATAAAAGTGTAAATTGTCGAATCTCCCTATTCCGCAACATGGCTAGCTCCTAGGCGATAACCTGTACCACGAACAGTTAAAATGTATCGCGGGTTGCCAGGTTCTGTCTCAATTTTTTCTCTTAGGCGTTTTATATAGACGGTTAGGGTATTGTTCGTTACAAACTCGCCGGATGCATCCCATAATTCGTCCAATAGCCTGTCGCGCGTGATAATACTTTTAGGGTTATTTATAAACACTAATAGTAATCGGTACTCAAGCGCAGAAAGAAAAACTTCTTGCCCATCCTTTTTGACAACGCCACTCGTTGGATCAACATGAAGGTCCCGCATTTCAAAGACAACTGGAGAATGGCCGTTTTTTCGTAATGCTGTTCCAATTCGAGCAATCAATTCACGTGGACGAAAAGGTTTAGTAACATAGTCATCAGCCCCTATGTTCAGCCCCGTTACAACACTGCCTTCATCGCCAGAAGCTGTTAGAAAGATTACTGGAATGTTCTGAGTTTGCTTGATATCCGTACAGACTGCAAAGCCGTTGCCATCAGGAAGTGAAATATCAAGCAATGCCAAGTCATATTTCTGCGCAGCAAGCATGAGTATGGCTTCTTTTTGCGTCGCAGCATGGGTGATGGTAAATCCTTCAGAGCGGAGTAAAAGAGCGAGGTTTTTCGCAATTTCCAAATCGTCTTCAACTAAAAATATATGTTTCATTTATTATCACCAACCTTTATTAGCATATTTTGTATTTTTAATATATAGATTTTCTGTTTCAATCGGACCATAATCCATACTTCAACACCTCTGAAATTGATTTCAAGAGAAATCATACCATGTATCTAAATGAATCCGTACAGACTATAAAGTTTTTGCATTCAATTAAGCTATGGTACCTGTCACACACTTTTCATGGATTACGTCGCACTTATGCAACGTTTCGATTAAAATAGACAATGATTGGAACTCTGCAGTGTTGAAACGAACCTATCCAATAAAGGCGCCAAGTGTGCCGAAATCGGGTCCGTTTACTTTAGGAAAAGAGGTTGAATATGACGAAACAACATTGTTGTGAGTATATGGATTACCATGCAAATTTCAAATGTGACATGCATATCGATCCATTTGATTGTCCTGACAAAATAATCATTTTTTCGGATAAAGATAATACATACGGTTTGATTATTCATGATGGCGGTTCTTCAAGTATAGCAATTGAATTCTGTCCATGGTGTGGTTCTAAATTATAGTTAGTTGTTGGTGCATCTGTTTATCGAATACATGAATAGTAGAATCAGATACTGAAATTGTATTGAGGGAGAGTTATAAATGAAAAAAATTAGAGCAATATTTATTGGCGATGTCAGATTTGACCAATGTCCAGTGTTTGAACTTAATGTTGAAACAAATTATTTTGAAATGCTGATTGATAAAGAACTTAGATATGAAAAAGAAGTTGTAGAAGAAGATAATGATTTTTTAGTTTTTGAAATAGAAAACGATGTCGCAACATTGATTAAATAAAATTATGGCATTTCACAATGGTGAATATAATTTTCGAAAAAACGTTGCGAATATAAATATGAATAATCTATACCTTCACTCGTCTAGCATGTTTAACTAACGATTTTAATAGCGGTTTTGGACTTCCTCACGTCTTGTAAATATTAGATGTTTGGGGTAGTTCCCAACGTAAATATAAAAACCAATATTCGTTATATTAAGTAAATAATGTTATATTTAATTCATAAAGTAATTGAATACTATGCATGAAGGTGCTCCTCACACAAGCCTGCTTAATTAATAAACTTATTGATTTAAAGGGGGTTACATTTTTGAACAAAAATATATTAGGCGTTTTATCAGTTTTGACAGTAGCAATAAGTATCATTTTTTTCTTTATAATCAGAGGACCTAACGCAAACTTAACTTTGGGTATAAATGTGTTTACAGTGCTTTCTGTACTAGGCATTATCTTTGCTATCTTATCTAAAAAACTATCGTTTATTATTACAGGAATCTTGTTAAATGGTGCCGTGTTAGTATTTGTTTATTTTCTGTTGCTTGCAGTAGGAATTAGTGAACCATAAAAAATAAACGTCAAGAAAATGGCGTGATTGTTGTATATCCTCTTTCCTGATTCGGCTAACGTGTACTTAAATTTTAAGGATTTATAACATTTACATAAATAAACCTACTAACGTTCCCAAATACTGTTACGTTAGTAGGTTTATAATGAATATAAAATGGTTTTAGGAGTTACTTATTTATATCTTTCGAAATGGAATAAAACTAAAGACGATTTGCGTTCAAGAGTGGATTTTCAGTTCATTCATAATAGACGTGCGCATGACCGGCTGGCAGAGCCGTCATGACTTTGATACTCTCTATTCTCGCTAGCTTAGGAGAACTTCCGTTGAATTCAACTCACACTACTTTAAGTGCATTGCTTCCTCTTCTTTTAAAATCGTTCAGAACCCAAACTTCTCACTTTTTATTCCAATTGGCAAGTAATACGATAAATTGTTTGTAATCATTCCACCGATGCGTAAACCAATTGCGCTTGGCTTTCCGCTAATTAAAAAGCTACCAACCAATATGTCTCCTGTTTGTTTGCCTTTTTCACTGTGAAATGTTGTTTTTGGTTGCTCGATATATTGCTGATACACCTTTGTATAGTGATGATAAGATTTTTGTGCATCCGCCTTTAGTAAATGTCCATCTGCTTCATAAATCTCTATCGTATCCCCTTCACGACCGAATACAGGTTTTTTTACATAGCGCAGCCCTTTGTCCATAAATGGGCTTTCTTCTAAATAGGTAGGTAACAAATAATCGGCAATCCACTCATGCTCTTCAGCAGAAAAAAATTCATTTCCTTCCTCGTGCAAGCCCCAAATGACAGCTTGTACCGCTTTGTTTTGTAGTAAAAAAGCAGAGGGTGGGTTGATAATCGTTAACAAATTTTGTTCAACTAACTCTAATAGCCACAAGCCGATTTTATTTTGTGCTTCATCCTCGTCTAGAATTAAATTTTCAATCGGAAACGTTTGACGATACAGGACATCGATTTGCTTCCCTTCCTCATCAAATAACCCGACACCTCTTTGAATTTGTAATTGATGCAACGGCGTAAATTTGGCTCCAGATATAAATTGCATTAAGTAAAGCGTTGTATAGTAGTCTTCTATATTTTGTTCATGCGCAGTAAAGACGATATGTGTTTTTTGAGAACATTTATTTTGTTTAACGCTTTCCTGAATCAAATCTTTTAAAACCTGCTCCGCATCAGCATTCGGATTTTCCATTGCGAACGCATGACAAATGCGTTCGTTGACAAAAAATAATTCCTTAATAAACGTCGGTGTATCTGCATTCATTTCAATACATTTATAGCTACCGTTATGTGGAATAAAGTCAAAGCGCGCAATTACGCTTTCAACCTCCATCGTTTTTAAACGAAGAAAATGGAGCGTTTCTTCCGGATAACCCATTTCAAGTAATGTCTCATTGGATACGTTGCGTAATAAATGAGCCGTTTTAAAAAAAATTTTACCCGTTCGTTCCGTTGCTAACCGAATCTTTTCAACTTCTTCCTCTGTTATTTCATACATATCATAAAGGGCATATTCCTCGTCATATAAATCGGCCCAAAACTGTTCAATTTGCGTATAAAACTGTTGGCGCTCGCTTTTATACATGAAACCATTCAGCTCACTTTCAATTCCGTTACATAAATCACATAAACGCCACGGTCCTCGTCAATTTCAGTAGAAGTAACAAGCATTTGTCCGATATTAGGAATATCTACAACATTCTTTAATAAATAGCGAATAACTTCAGTATGTGTCTCACAAGGGATACGTAAGAGCAATGGATAATTTTCACGTTCATTTGGAATTCTAAATTCGATATGTATGCCTCGTTCACGAAAGCTTCGCTCATCCTCACCTGATAAATTACGGCCCATCTCTCTTAATACAAGTACTTCCACATTCCCTTCCATCTCATTCGATATAAGCTCATATTGTATACCTTGCATGATAAAATATGTACAAAGCTGTCGCGCATAAAATTCATCTAGGCCAACATTGGGTTCCATATATTCAAAAAACGGCTCAAAATATCCATTTCCTTTATCAATATAATAAATTAACTCCTTCAGAGCTACCCCTCCTCAAACTAATATGATAAACATTTCGCAACAATCCAACCAACTGCTAATGATAACGATAATAAAATTGTTCCAACTGCTCGATTGTCTTCTTTAATCGCTTTTTGAATGCTAAAACGAATCGTTATTAGTTCTGCTATGAAAAACACAACGACTTGCGCTACAATGCCGATTGCACCCCAAATAACCATATCTATTAATGAAATCGAATACTCTACAGCCGCCCCTAATACGATGGCTAAGCCGATTACTTTACCACCTAATAGCATCGCAGCACTTACATTTTTTTGCGCGATTAATTGGAACTCTTTAATTTTTGGTGTACTTAGCGTAAATAGCAACATACCGATTACTAATAAACTAATAGATACACCTAGATATGATAAAAAATTTAAATACACATTCATATTTTTCGCCCTCTCTTATCCTCCGAAACTTTTTAATCCACTGCCAAACCCTGAGCTGGATCGCCCTGCTTTAGAGCTGGTACTGCTTTTATAATTTTTGTAGTCGCTGCTACTCTTTAACGCTGACTTGGTATTATAATAGCTTCCCCCGTAATAGTAGGCTCCATAATGCCCTGAACGACTTTCATCACATTGCCATACGCCCTCTTCCTCTGACCAATCCCAGTCATTACAGCTTTCATCTGTTGGCTTTGATGGTAAGCTACTTGTTGATGTGTCACAACCAGCTAAGCTTAACGTTAAGGCTGTTGCTGATATACCAACCATCATTTTTTTCGTTTTCTCCATTTCTATGAGCCTCCATTTCCTTTCCTACTTTAACGTACGAAAGAAGAACGAGAAAAGATTCAAAAAATTTAACATCGTATAAATCTTGGAAAAAAAGTGAAACTGCAATCATCGGAAAATTCACTAGTATAGTTTTTTTTGCAATGTTAACTATCTTTGTGATTTTTCCCATGAAAAAAAGACCGCAAATGATGGTCTTTTAACTAAACATTCAAATCTCTTTTTTTATAATAAACATAGGTTATGACCAAAAATGATAGAATCAATATTAGGGAGATTACGACAAAGCTTACATCTAGCCCACCGCCATACATTACATTTTTCGCTTCAAAATATTTAAATGGTGTAAAATATCTTATTCCTTTTATACTCTCATTCAGATCAATAATCATTGATAACATATACATAAGTAAGAGAATTCCAGTAGCCACTGATGCAGCCGTTTTTGGTTTCTTCTTTACAGCAGCAGTGGCACTGCCAATAACCATAAACAACACCTGCAAAATGAACATTGCTACCATTAAGATTGCAATTTCACTATTCACCGCTTCGCCATCGCTGTATTTCCCTAAAAGAATAATAGACGAAACGAATGTTGCGAGATTGAAGATCACAATATTTATCAACGCAGCCAATAGCTTGGCTGTAATAACTTTACTTCTAGATACTGGTTTAACGAATAAAAACTCAGATGTTTTATCTCGCTCTTCTTTGGCAATAATGGTCGCTCCGAGCATGACTGCATGAATAGTTGCCATTAACACTAAATAGAGAAAAAGCATACCATAGTAGCCGCTAGCTTTCGTTAAATCCAAATCATTGAAACCTAATACAGCCCGTAGCGATTTTGGCATATCTGCCATCAATTTATTTATCGATTGGCCCGATGACGAATACGCTTCATATTTAGTCATTCCTGATGCCACCATCAGGAAAACACCGATGCTCCAAAATATGAGTGATTTTCGATGAGACTTCAATTCTTTTAAAAATATATTCATTACCGAACCCCCTCCATTTCGCTTTCTACAAGTAAAGTTAACATTTTTAAACCGCATGGATATCCTTCTTACTATAGACAACATAACTAGTTGCAATTGCAAGAATAATAATCACTGCACCAGCAATTAAAAATGTTGTTTCATAGCTGGAATGCTTTATGATATAAGCGGTGTCGAAGTATTTAAACGGCGAAAAATAACGTTTCACTTCATCACCAGTCGTATCGCTGAACATTCCGACAAAGTAAAAAGCAAAGACGGTAGCAAGTGAGACGGTCAGCACAGATTTAATCTTTTGGACAATAACGGAAATGATTATTCCTAAGGATAGGAATATCAGCTGAATAAAGAATATTGTAAGTGAAAGCAGCAAGAAAATTTTTAAGCTAAAATCATCAGTCTGAACTTGTAATGCCACAAAGCTAGCGGCAGCGAAATAAAAGATATTCGTCACGACAATCGAAACGAAGGCTGCTAATAATTTAGCTGTCAAGATTTTTGTACGGGTAACAGGCTTCGTTAGCAAAAAGTCCGCTGTTTTTTCACGGACTTCCTTATTGATAATGGACGTGCCGAGATTCATCGCCTGGATTGCTGCGCAAAGAGTAATAAACGATAACGGGAAACTATAGAATCCTAAAATAGTAAAAAAATTTTCTTGATTAAACCCCATTGCATTTCTGATCGCCTCTGGATAGTTTTCAACGATTTTCATAAAACCCTTTGCATCTTCAGCAAATGTAGAATACATTGACATAAAAATAATCATAATGGCAATTAACGATAGCGACCAAATAATTGTAGACTTTCGATACGTTTTCAATTCATGTATAAAAATATTCATTAATGCTTAGACCTCCTTCTCATAATAATGTAAAAAGATCTCCTCAAGGTCTGGTTCTTCAATCCACAAATTCGTAATTTCAATGTCAGCGATTTTTTTCATCACAGTATTAATATTACCTTTAAATAAAAAGCTAGTTACGTTATTGTGAATATCTAATTTATTGACCCCATCGATTTGGAAGTAATTTTTGTCTAGGGGTGCATCCGTCTCAACTTTAAACTTTTTATAGTTATTCTCTTGTAACGTACTAATCTTTTCTACCGTTACAATTTTACCTTCTTTAATGATGGCAACACGATTACATAATCTTTGAACCTCACTGAGGATGTGGGACGAAAATAAGATCGTAGCACCTTTTTTATTCTCTTCCTCTAATAGTTCAAAGAATTTTTGTTGCATTAATGGGTCAAGCCCGCTTGTTGGTTCATCTAAAATAATGAGTTTCGGCTCATGGAGGAGCCCTTGAACAATCCCGACCTTCTTCTTATTTCCTAAAGATAGGTCATCAATTTTTTTATTCAGATCCAAGTCCATCATTTTTGCTAACTCTTTCATTCTCTTACTGCAATCTTTTTTATAAAAGCTAGCTGAGTATTTTAATAGGTCCTTTACTTTCATATTGTCATAGTAAAAGATTTCTGATGGTAAATAGCCGATCTCCTTTTTTATTTCGGGTGCAAATTGAATGCAGTCCTTGCCAAAAATCGTGGCGCTGCCGCTCGTTGGGTAAATAAGCGATAATAATGTGCGAATTGTTGTCGACTTTCCAGCACCATTAGGTCCAATAAATCCGAAAATTTCACCCTGTTCAACGTTAAAACTAACATCAGCTATTCCCCTTGCTTTGCCGTAAGTCTTCGTTAGATTTTTAATTTCTATTACGTTCATTGATAATACCTCCCTTTTTCTTCTCAAACAGTTTCGCAAAATGACTAATAGGATTGGATTACTGTCTTATTCGTAAGTCAGCTCACAGTCAACAACGATATTTCTCTTTTCACTTTATATATACATACATTAGTATTTTTGTAAATTACAACTTGCAACATTCATTTTCTCTAAATGGAATCTATAATAAAAGGGGTGTTAATATGAATAAAAGACTTTTGTTTTTAAGGTTGAGGTAAAATAAAAATTACAACTACTAATTTTAAGTATTTGCTGTTAGGGAGAGGTCACGAGGTAGCTCTTTATATAGGGGTGCTGTTGAAGTAAGCTTACTGTTAAGCCTAGAAGCTTGTTCTCTAAAATCATAAAAAAGTCAGATCACTGTGACTATCCTAGCTTTTTGTGAAATGACCTTTATTAGTAAGGTTCACCTTCTACTTTTATTACTTAAAGGTATATACTGATTTTCCACATTAGGGGGTAAATTCGTGAAATTGAAATGCAAGTGTTTGCTATCTATCGTCTTATGTTTGAGTATATTGAGTGGATGTAGTAATGAGAATCGTTCTAACGGGACATACGTTTCTTTTGCTAGAAAAGAAAATTTATCAGACGCGTTACGAAAATCGTTATTCGAACAATTAAAAGAAAATGATATAGAATATATAATAGATACTGAAGGTTCCGTGTATGTAAGTGAAAAAGATATCAATAAAGCTGTTTCGTGTTGTTCATAATATAACAAAACTTGCTATACGTCGTTAGGCTATGGAACAGTTATCAACGACACCGTCAAAGAGAGTTACATCCATTAATGGATGTCCTCACACTTTTGCAATGATTCTAATAAATAATGGGCAAAACGTAAACAACATTGCTGAACGATTAGGTATAGCTCAGCAATGTTGTTTAATTTTACGGACTTGTAATGAGAGCGTTAGAGAAGCAATCAATAGAAGTGTGTAGCATCATTTATTTTATTAATATTAAATCTGGGGATTGTGGTTTTCAAGATTATTAACAAATCGCTGAATACGTTTCATCGCTTCTTGTAGTTGTTCCATAGAGGCAGCGTAGGAGCAACGAATATTTCCTTCACCGCTTTCACCGAAAACATCTCCTGGAACAACAGCAACTTTTTCAGTTAATAACAACTGCTCTGCGAATGCTTGAGAACTTAGTCCTGTTGACGCAATGGATGGAAATGCATAGAATGCTCCGCCCGGATAATGACAACTTAACCCCATATCATTAAAAGATTTAACGATAAAATTACGACGTTGGCGATAAATGTTTCTCATATCCTCTATATTGGATCTGCCATGTTTTAGTCCTTCTAGCGCTGCATATTGGGCCATCGTTGGAGCACACATAATAGTGTATTGATGAATTTTTAACATGCCCTGGGATATTTCTTCAGGAGCACAAACAAACCCTAAGCGCCATCCTGTCATCGCAAATGCCTTTGAAAAACCGTTAAATAAGATTGTTCGCTTGTGCATTCCTTCTATAGAGGCAATGCTTGTATAGTTTTCATCATAAACAAGTTCTGCGTAAATTTCATCGGAAAGTACAAGCAAATCATGTTGTTCACAAAGTTCAGCAATCTTCTCTAATTCTGTTTTATTAAGCAAAGAACCAGTAGGATTATTAGGAGAACAAATCATAATCGCTTTGGTCTTTTTTGTAATAGCAGCTTCTAATTGATGCGGAAGAATTTTAAATTCATTTTCTTTTAATGCTTGTACAGTAACAGGTACGCCTCCAGCCATCGTTACGAGTGGAGCATACGAGACAAAACAAGGCTCCACAACAATGACTTCATCACCTGGATCTAGTATTGCTCTTAAAGCTATATCTATTGCTTGGCTAGCACCCACAGTCACAATAATTTCTGATTGCGGAGCATAAGTAACTGAAAAGTATTTTTTCATATATAAAGCAATCTCTTCTCTTAGTTCAAGTAGTCCAGCATTTGCTGTATAAGAAGTATAGCCTTGTTCTAACGATGAAATTGCAGCTTCTCTGACATGCCAAGGTGTGACAAAGTCTGGTTCTCCTACGCCAAGAGAAATAACACCTTCCATTTTTGTAGCCAAGTCAAAAAAGTGGCGTATACCAGAAGGCTTTAATTGTTCTACAGCGTTTGCTAAATAAGATTTTGTTTCGATCATTATGGGACACCACGATTCTTTTATCTTTATCTTTTGTTCGTATTCTATTTCAATAATATGTAAAAATATTGCTAAGGCTAATATCTGCTTATTATTGCTCTATCCATCATTTCTCTTTACTTTAAGTGATTTTTCAATGATTAAGTCAAGTAGCTGAGGATACGGAATACCTGCTGATTGTGCACTTTTAGGTAACAGGCTGTTTTTCGTCATTCCAGGTAATGTATTAACTTCCAATACATACGGAACGCCGTTATTGATGATCATATCAATACGGGCATAAACGCTACATTTCAATGATTTATAGCAAGAAATCGCTGAAGCAACAACACGATGATATTTTTCAGGCGGTAGCTGAATCACCTCTTCAATTGTAGTCACATCATTATATTTAGAGGTATAGTCAAAAAACTCGTTCTGATGACGAATAGAAATTACCGGCAAAATTTTGCCATCCAATATCGAACAAGTGATTTCCTCGCCCGTTACCAGCTTTTCGATTATCACTTCGGAATCCCATTTGAATACTTCCGCAATCGTAGATTTTACCGCTTCTTTGTCATACACAATTTTTACGCCTACACTTGAGCCACCTGCATTAGGTTTCACTACTACTGGGTACCCCATGTTATCTAGCTCTTCCATATTAAGCTCTTCCATACTCATAAGATGAATCCAATCTGGTGTTTGCACACCTTCATACCTCATGATTTTTTTCGAAATATTCTTATCCATACATAAGCTACTGGACAGGACACCGCTTCCTGTATAGGGAACTCCCATAGTTTCAAGGGTACCTTGAACGGTGCCGTCCTCACCATACTTGCCATGTAACGCCAGTAACGCAACGTCAAGATTCCGTGCATTTTCCACTAAATCTTCTTTTTTCTCTATGTGGATTGGTACAATTGTATACTTATTTTTATCTAAATTAGCTATCATTTCTTCACCTGTCATAATCGAAACTTGCTTCTCGGAAGAAACCCCGCCCATAATGACGCCAACTCTCATTTTTTTAACCTCCATAATTATTTTTTAAAGTGTCTCCTATGATTTTAATTCCTTGAATAATTTCTTTCTCATGTAACCTAGAAAATCCTAACCGCAACGTATGTTGTCCACTACTGTCTGTGTAAAATACATTGCCTGTCGAAAAGACAACTCCCTTTTGGTAACACTTTTCTAAAAGCTTTTGTGAGTCAATGTTGTGATCTAGTTCTATAAAAAGGTGGAGCCCACCGTCACTTGTGATTCGCTTACATGGAATATATTGCTTACAATAATGGACAGCTAGTTCATATTTTTTCTTATAGACTGCTTTTGCTTTTTTTATATACTTCTCAAAGTAGCCATCATTTAAATATTGATATAGCACGGCTTGATCTAAAGTTGACGTATGCACCGTTCGAGCTCTTTTCATACTTTCCAAATAATAAATCAACTCTTTGTCTGCTAAAATCCAGCCAACTCGCAAGCCAGGAAAAAGAATTTTAGAGAAGCTACCAATATAAATCACATTATTGCCGTTTCCAGCAAAAGCAGCTAATGGAGCCTGATGGGATCCTGAGTAACGTAATTCTTCATTAAATCCATCTTCTATAATAGGAAGCTGATAGGCCGAAAACAGGTCCATGATTTTCTTTCTTTTTTGAGAGGATGTTACGATTCCAGTTGGATTATGATAAGACGGAATGAAATAGGCAAAATCATATTCCTGTTTAGATAAGCATTTTTCTAGCTCACTAACATTGACACCGTCATCCTCCATTTCAATGCCATCAATCTCATAGCCATGTAATCGAAAGAGCTTGAGGGCTGCATGATGGGTTGGATTTTCACAAATCACACGGCCGTTCTTTTTATTTAAGGTGGATAAAAGAATATCCAGTCCTTCTGTAAAGCCATTGGTAATTAAAATATCTTTGTTTCGAATGTCTACTCCCTTAATCTCCATGTAGTTAAGGAGGTAATCGATAAGCGGTTTATAGCCCTTTGCATAACCATAGTTAAGAACAATGTCTCCTTCAATGGACATACGATTTAAAAATGCCTTTTTAAAATTTTCTACATCAAATAGCTTTTCATCGGGCGCGATACTTGTAAATGAAATCATTTCTTTATTCCAACGTACTCCGTGTTTCATGAGATCTAATTTTTCAGATAAAAAGGTTTGCTCATTGATTTTTTCAGTCCAATTTAACTCGATAGTTGGAGCTTGAAAGGTCTCTACATGACTTACAAAGTGTCCTTTTCCTTTTACTGCATAAATCATGCCTTCTTGCTCTAAATCTGCATAAGCCGTAAGAACGGTATTTCGACTGATAGCTAATAATGAGCTGAGTTCACGAGTGGATGGAAGCTTTTGATGTTCAAGTAAATGCCCGTTCGTCATCATTCTTATTAAATATTCCTTAAGCTGAATATACAAAGGCCTGCCTTCCGTTATCTTAAAATCCTTAAACACTGAATTCATCTCCTTATTTACATTTTTACATTTCTGCACCGATTCCAAAAGGTCCACTTAACATGGATTTTTATGGTCTGGTGGTAGGGTGTGGAACGATTCTTTTCTTTCAAATAACCTACAAACGATGAAACACGTAATTTTGGTAGTATACTCACCAACATGTGAATACAATCAGGACAATTTGTTACTTCACTATTTTCTACTCTATTTCTTTCACATCACTATCGAAGAATCATCTATTATTTGCCAAGGGCGATGTGATACTTATAATCCTGGTCGTGTGCTTTCCTTTCGTACGGCGTTGCTAACCAAACTTGATTTCATGGTACGATTGTTTTTTCTTGTTGTACTAGAACCTGTTTGGCTGTCTCTATTACGAACGTAGCCATTCAAAACTATTCAGTTATTCCATTATAGAGCGCCTTTCCAGTGTAACGATAAACTAAATTTCTCGAGCAAGTTGGTTTGTTATATTGTACAGGTTCTATTGTTGTAGCTATAAAAAGAGTATTATTACATCAACCTGTTCTTAATGGTTTTTAGGATGCAGCGATTACTTCGCAAGATATATCAAAAAACGAAGGAAGAACCTTGATATTCTATATTTAAAGGAGGTGTCTTCGTTGTATAACCATGAAATTATAATTAAAAAAATTATTTTATATGTGGAAGAAAATCTACATGAACCACTTACATTAAAAAATATTGCAGCACAATCAAATTTTTCAATGTATCACTTTCATCGAATATTTCAAGCCACGGTTGGCATGACGGTAACTGAATATATTCGGTTAAGAAGATTGGCTAATGCTTCTTCCGCCTTGCTTTACACAAGTAAACGCATTCTGGATATTGCTTTATATTATCAGTTTGAATCACAAGAATCATTTACGAGAGCATTTAAAGAGATTTATAAGCTACCACCTGGTAAATATCGCAGAATAATGTCAGACGTGATGAAAATGAAGGAGGAAACAAATATGGATACAAAGGTGAAAGGTTGGTTTTTAAGTGGATCAAATCCATTTAATTACGAAATGGGAATTGATCATGAAGTTGTTCATCAGGGGAAAGCATCAGGTTATTTAAAATCCAAAACAGTGTTAGATTCAACTGAATTCGCTACTATGATGCAAACATTTAAGGCTAATCAGTTTGTTGGAAAGCGTATTCGACTCTCTTGTTTCATCCGTACGGAAGAGGTAAATACGTACGCTGGGATGTGGATGCGAGTAGACAACACAACGGAAGATGTTCTTCAATTTGATAATATGAGTAATCGCCCCATTAAAGGTACAACAAAGTGGAACCACTACTCTATTATTTTAGATGTTCCCACCCAAAGTGCTGTTATTTCGTTTGGTATCATGCTGTGTGGACAAGGAACTGTATGGGCAGATCAATTCACTTTTGAAGAAGTAAATAAAAATATTCCAACAACTAATTTAGATGTGCATGGTGAACTGCTGGACGAGCCAGTAAATTTATCGTTTGACGAAGAAATATAATTTGAGAGATGGTGATAACATGGCTAATTCCGGTAAAAAGGCTATTGGTGTAGTATTAAGTATTATCGTTATACTTATAATTATGTCTGTTAAGTTTGCAGGAATTAATACGTTAGTACATTACTTAACGTTTTGGTGAATATACGCCTAACTACACCGCAAATGTGCGCATTTCTTTAATAAAGAGATGCGTATTTAAAGGCTATATTGTAGTCATTCCGAATATCATTTTTGAAATTTAAGGGGCAAAATGAAGAGTCGACTTACTAACTAGAATAAATGCATCGAAACATTTGATTCGATGCATTTTTTTATATCTAATTTGTAAACTGGTTATCTTTTGAAGTAGTTTTAGAGCATGTCCTACCATCACTATCCTGTTATAAAGTATATTTGTCCATTAAAGCATTTAAATCTCGATTTAATTCCGTTAGTGTTTCAGCAGCACTTGCAACATCAGCAATTGCTTTAATGTGTTCATCTATGGACGATGCAATTTCCTGTACTGAAGCCGCCGTCTGTTCTGATACACTGGACGCATTTTCGATTCCTTCACTCATCAACTTATTATAGGATGTCATAACGTCCATTTCTTTATTTACTGCTAATATCGATTCTACTATTTGTTTAACAGAATCAGACATCTGATTGAATTTGCTTTGTGTTAGAACAACATCATCATTTAACTTTTTAGCAGTCTCCATTGTTACTTCTACAGTTTCAACTGTTTTAGTAGTTTCTGAAACAATGGATAAAACGACTCCTTGTACTTGATGAGTAGCATTTTTTGATTGTTCCGCTAGTTTCCTTATTTCATCGGCAACAACTGAAAATCCTCTACCATACTCACCTGCTCTTGCTGCTTCAATACTCGCATTTAAAGCTAGTAAATTTGTCTGTTCTGCGATTGTTTCAATTGTTTCCATTACCTGTGTGATTTGATTTATTTTACTATTTAAATTTTTTATTTCATGACTGACTTCTTGTGATGCTGCTAAAGAATCCGTATTTGATTTTTGTAATTGGTGAACGATTTCAATTCCCTCGGATGATAGTTTTTCTGCATGTTTTGTAATGTCGTACATAACTTTACTTTGTTTTTCCGTAGTATCTATTGAACAAGATAATAGCTCTACTGTTTGGTTTATCTTGTCCAAATCATGGGCTTGTTCTTGTGTACCAGTAGCAATTTCGGTAATTGCTCTACCAACTTCATCACTACTAGCTGATGTTTCTTCTGAAATTGCTGATAAGTTTGTCGCTGAATCCAATAATTGTTCACTAGTATTTTTAGTATTTTCGACAAGCGTACGTAATTGCTGTGACATTTTATTAAAAGCAATCGCAAGTTGTCCAATTTCATCACTTGATTCAGGCAAATTGGTAACCATTATATGACCATCAGCAATTTTTGATGATGTTTCAGCTACATCTTTTAGTGTATTTATTTTCCTGCGAATACCTAAATAAAACACAAGTGAGCTTAAAATAATGAGTACAACTGTTGTACCAAAGATAATATATTGTAAAATGTTTAATCCTTCATAAAATTCATCTTGAAAAACAGCAATTCCAATAGTCCAGTCCCAAGGCTCAAAATATTCTGTATAGGCTGTTTTATCTTTAAAAGAACCATCAGGCTGTTTGTCGGAATAAACGACATAACGATCTGATTCATTTTTGGACTTACCACCTGCAACTATCTTTTCTCGATTGCTTCTGTTAAGTTCATCGGTAGGAGCTCCACCTATTTTAGAAGGGTGCAGTTGCAACACTAAATCTTCGTCAAAAGCTAATATATAACCATTTTCTTTGTAAGTAAAATGGGATTTTTTATAATCGTAGATTCCATTTTCATTTACTGGTCCATTTAGAATAATTCTCGCTTTTTCTTTCCCTTCCGCTAGTGTTATTTTGCCACTTTCTACTTCTTCATTAATCAATTCTAATGAAGTATAGGCCCCCTTAACAATGCTTTGTAGTTCTCTTTCACCTGATTCTAAGAGCTGATTTTTGGCAACCAAATAACTTGTTGAGCCGATAATCACAACTGTGACAAGTATAATAGTTGTGATAAGTAGCATTAACTTCCCTGAGATACTTCGTAACTGTAAATTTTTCTTCTTCATTTGCTTCCTCCCACAACTATATATAGGTATATTTCGACAATAATCTACATAATTCAATAGTATCGAAATTATTTTTTATATTAGGAGAATGGATCTACGAACAGCTAGAAGCAAATTCTTTTTTAATCATTTGTCTTTTTCCACTGCCAATAGCCTTTTAAAGTTGTAACACTCTTGTGAGATGTCATCTAAAAGCAATCGCGTATAAATAACTATACATTGCTCATTCTTTAGTACTTTATGGTCTCCATCTTCCACAATCGTGCGTTTTTTGTGAGAAGCTATGAAAGTGTTCATCTTGTTAAAGATTATATTGTTGAGGAACGCTCATTTTTTTATAATTCATTCATAGCAAAAAAACATGTTAGGGGGCATTGTTATGGAAATACATTGGGTAAATGGACAATATAGAGAAGATAATAGAATTTTTGATTCTCCGTTTGAAGTATATGAATGGACGGACTCTTTGTATCAAGATTTTTCAAATCACTTTTTGAGAGAAGAAAATGTCGGTTATGCCAGTCCTGATGTAAAGGTTATTGATTGTTTAACTGAACTAATACCACAATGGGCGGGATACATTAATGTGGTTGTTATATTACATAGAGATGTGATAGAGGTAGATGGTAAATATGTGTATAGGGTTTGGACGTCATATAGTAGATAAAGTTAATCAACAATTGGGCGCATTTCTTTAATAAGGAATGCGCCTTCCTCTTTTAAAGAGCCATTTTGTTGATTAACATGCTTTTGTGAAAGGTTTCAAACGGAAAAGATGCGCTTATTATGTATCATTAATATGTTCTTACGGAGACCGGTGTAAATTCTTTTATATATTGTTCCATTTTTGTAATGGAATCCGTAAATAACATCGCTTTTTGGTCAGCCATTGTTAAAAATCCACTTGTTACCATACCATTGTAAAAATCCTTTAACTTATCGTAATAACCTGCTACGTTGAACAGGATACATGGATTTTTGTGTTGCCCAATTCTTGCCCATGAAATAACTTCTGATATTTCTTCTAATGTCCCTGGTCCACCTGGTAATGCAATATAGCAGTCTCCTAATTCAATCATTTTATTTTTTCTTTCAGACATTGAATTTACAATTTCTAAACGAGTTAAATTTGGATGACTTAGCTCTCGGTCTACTAAAAATGTCGGAATAATTCCGATTACTTCACCATTATGGTATAAAACTTCATCAGCAATGACGCCCATTAATCCTGCTTTTCCCCCACCATACACTAGCGTATGACCATGATCGGCAATCCACTTACCTAACGCTTTTGCTGCTTCAATATAATCTTCATTGTTTCCTAAACTCGCGCCACAATAAACTGCAATATTCAAATTTAACGCCTCCTTCATGCTATTATTATCATTATAGAAAAATAAGGAGTAGATTGCATTGAATATTGTAGAATATCAAAAATGGATTACAGAATTTTATAAAAAACGAGGTTGGTATGACTTAAATCCATTTATTCGTGTGAATTTTTTAACAGAAGAAGTAGGTGAAGTATCAAAAGCCATTCGTACACTTGAGATTGGTCGCGACCGTCCAGATGAAATTACACAATCTAAAGAACAACAAATCGAAAACTTGAAAGAAGAACTGGGTGATGTATTGGATAATTTATTTATTTTAGCAGACAAATACGAAATTGATTTGACAGAAATTATGGAAAGTCATAAAGATAAATTAACGAAACGCTATCAATAATACATATAGAAAGCGTCCCAAACACTGCTTGAAAAAAATGCGGATTATCAACGTTAAAAATAGGCAAATTCTTATTCACTAATGATGAGATTGAAAGGCTTCAAATGCGCAATGCTTTTATCATTTAAATAGGGGGATTGTTAAAAAATTTACTCTGTTGGTTCCTTTTTTGGGTCGTCCAAAGTCTCCTTTTCCGCTTACTAAATAGCATAGAGACCACCATTAATAGAGTGGTCTCTATGCTATGTTGATTAACTGTTGAATCACTTCTTTTACATTTTTTTCGATTTCATTTCTTTTATTTTCTATGACTTTGCTTAATCCAAAATTAAATGATATTTTATATGGCTCAATTCCAATTAGATAACCTTTAATTTGATTTCTCAATTGATACAATACTTGGAATAAATGAAGATTATGAACTGAAAAGTCGAATGAACGAGATACAACAAGATAATCTAATGAATGAATTGTTATCTCTCCTGGTTGCCCACCTGTAATGGTACAATCTATTATAATAACAAACGTTGCATTTTCGATTTGTTGAATACAATAGTCGATGTCTGACTCTCCGATAATATACTGGATATTTTGTGCACTTGCATCTCGCATCATTTCTTCTACTAAATAAATGCCAATCCCATCATCCATCATTAACCGATTTCCAATACCAAGTACGATAACTTTTTCCATTAGAACACCTGTATAGTTTTCACTTTTTTTCCGGGGCTGTATACATGTGTTGCACATGACATGCACGGGTCGAAAGAACGTAGTATTCTGCCAATCTCAACTGGTTCATCGGGATTGGCTATCGGTGTACCAATTAGCGCTTCTTCAGCTACTCCTCTATAACCATTCTCATCTCGGGTTGAAAAATCCCATGTTGATGGTGTTATAATTTGATAGAAGGAAATTTTCTGATTTTTAATCTCTAGCCAATGCCCTAATGCTCCTCTTGTAGTATCTACTAGTCCCCTACCAGATGCTGATAAAGGGAGGTCGTATTTTTGCTGCATTTCCACATCCGGTATAATTTGTTTCAGTAATATTTTCATAATTTCTGCAATTTTCTTTGTTTCTAATGCTCTGGCAATTGTACGGTCCATTGCTGAAATACGATTTATATAATTTCCACTTAAAATTAGTCTTGCTAGTGGTCCTACTTCAAAAGGAAGTCCATTATATCGTGGTGCCTTCACCCAAGAATATGCCCCTTTTTTATCCATGTCTGGTTCTAGAGCCAATTGATTTTGTTTATCAGTTTTCTCTGACAACTTGTAATAAGAATAATCTATTTTTTCTTCTATATTATTTTCGTTAAACACTTCTAGTCCTTTATTTGATAGAACAAGTGGATTCGTATACAGTGTTCCTAACTCTTTATAATTATGAAATGAACCATAAGATAGTAAGTTACCGTACCCTCCACCTAGTTTAAAATATTCGGGGTAATAATGAGCAATATCATAAACGTCAGGAATCATTTTTTCGTCTATAAATTCTACAATTTTTTGTAATAGTGAATCAATCAATACTACCTTCTCAGATGTTGCTTTTGTTGTAATACCACCGATAAACACCCCATGATTATGTGGTGCTTTCCCTCCTAATACCGCTAACATTTGGTGTGCTGAACGACTGATAGCGAGTGAATCTAAATAATGCTGTGCAATCCGATTATTCATTTCTTTAGCTAATCGAAAATCATGATGATCCGTTTCTAAGAGTGTATTTTGACCTAATTTAACAAAATCCGGAACAGTATATTGATAAAAATGACGAATGTGATTTTGTAAAAACTCACAGCAATGAATGATGTCTCGTAAATAGCGTCCTTGTTCCATAGGCTCAATTTTTAGTGCATCTTCTAAAGCCAGTGAGGAAGCCATAGAATGAGCCGCTGAACAAATTCCACATATTCGTTGTGTAAAGTAAACCGCATCAAAAGGACTCCTACCTACTAACATTTGTTCAAATCCTCGAAATAAGTTTCCTTTTGTTTTTGCATCCACAACTACATTGTTTTCAATCCGAACGTCAATTTCTAAAAAACCACTAATACGTGTCAAAGGATTTATGATAATTCTTTTATTCATCTTTTACCACTCTCGTTGTGTCAAAGCTAATAAAAGGAGCCATCGCATCTGGAAAACCAAATTGCGCACACCCAATACAAGGTGTATCATCCCCAATTGGCCAATTTACGTGCCCGTTCCATTGCCTTGTCGGACAATCCGTTCTCGTTACTGGGCCACGACATCCAAGTTTGAATAAGCAAGTTTTATCACTTAATTTCTCCGCAAAAATTCCCCGATCAAAAAACGGTCTTCTTGGGCAACGGTCATGAATAAGCGTACTATAAAACATCAATGGGCGGTTTAAGCTATCTGTATCTGGCTCCCCATATAATAAAAGATGGGCTAAGGTTCCTAAAAACCAATCTGGGTGTACAGGACAACCAGGTAACATTATCATTTTTTTATTTGTTAGAACTTTGTTTATACCTACTGATTCAGATGGGTTTGGTTTTGCTGCTGACACTCCACCATGTGTAGCACATGCACCGACTGCCAATATGTGTGATGCTTTTTCTCCTAACAACTTGATTGCTTCTAGTCCTGTTAACGGTTTTCCTTTCCAACTACCAATGATGTTGTAAAGACCATTATTTTTTAAGGCTACTGCCCCTTCAACGGCTAAAATATAATCTCCTTCTAGTGCGTTCATTAATTTTGCAATAGCTTTTTCACCCTCCGAAACCATTAACGAATTACTGTAAAGAATATTAACCATTGATGTAAAAGCGTATTCAAAGTCTGGATTTTGCCCGTTTAACAAAGATATAATATTTCCTGAACAACCATTCAGTTCTAAATACACAAGATTCTTTTTGTTAATCAGTCCATTGTTCACATAATTTAACGCATTTGTCGTTAACCTTTTTGAAATAGCTTCATTACTTAAATCTTCCGGCGGTAAAATAAGCTTATTCAAGATATAACCTCCCCACAACAGGTAGAGTTGTTAAAATAGATTGTTGTCCAGCATGACATGAAGCAAATTCTTGTGAATATTCTTTACCAGCTAGTAAACCAAAGTGGGTCGCTGCTGCCCATGCTCGATTATTGGTGATATCATAAACAGTGCCGTTGACAGCAACATAAGCAGGATTTCCATTTTTACCATTGAAATTTGCTAATTCTCCTATTGTAAAATTACGTCCGTTTAAATGTGGAATGGATTGATTTGGCGATTGAGGTGTAGTAGGTGGCACTTGAGTGTTTTTAGGGGTACTGTTTACAGAAATTATTTGTGAATTATCAGATATTGGCTGGTAACAATTTAAAGCTTGATTGACAAGTAATTCACCAATGAAATGGATACTAGAAGTTGTATCCCATAACCTTTGAAGAATTACAGGGGTTATTGATGATTGATTAGTTGTAGAAAGTGTATAAATATCTTGTTGTACTTGTGAAACAAGGCTGTTCAACTGCCATCGAAGCATCTCGATATTTTGCATGTTTTCCTCCTAATTAGAGAGACTCCACACATTTTATGCTTCATGTTTATTTTCATTAACAAATTCTAGGTAATAGCAGGCCTGAAAGACGGAAAAGACGTCTTGTAGAACCTATAGGTGTTTTTAATAACACCTTCCCCTCTTCTTTTTGACATTCAGTAATTTGGCCAATTACTTTTGCATCTTTGCCTAGTTCGTGATTTTGTAGGATATCTAAAACACAATCTATTTGATTTTTGTCAACAATCAGCAATACTTTACCTTCATTAGCAAGATAGAGTGGGTCAAAACCTAAAATATCGCATGCTCCTTCTACCTCTTGCCGAATAGGAATTGAACGGTCTTCTATTTCAATTGTACAATGCAATTCTTCACATAGTTCGACAAGTGCCGTTGATACACCACCACGTGTAGGATCACGCATTACACGAATCCCATCCACTTGCTCTAAAAGCTCTTGTAGTAAATGATTTAATGAAGCACAGTCACTTTGTACATCTGTCATCAAACCCAATTCCTCGCGTGCAGATACGATAGCAATACCATGGTCTCCAACTGTTCCACTTACAATTACCATATCGCCCACGCTTATATTTTCTGGATACAATTGATGTGTTTCTTTTATAAAACCAATTCCGGTTGTGTTAATAAATAATCCATCAACACTTCCCTTTTCTACTACTTTCGTGTCACCAGCTATAATTGACACACCTGCATTTTTGGCTTCTTCCGCCATACTTTTAACGATAAGTTTTAATTGCCTTATTGGAAATCCTTCTTCAAGAATAAAACCTGCAGTAATAGCTTGAGGTGTTGCACCACTTACTGCTAAGTCATTGACTGTTCCCGTAATAGCAAGCTTACCAATATCTCCACCTGGGAAAAATAAGGGTTTTACAACGTAACAATCTGTTGTAACTGCTAATTTTGAAGCGTTTAATTTAATGATTGCTGCATCAAGTTGTGTGTGCTGAAGATTACCAAAAGATTCGATAAAAACATCTTTAATTAACCGATGAGTTAACTCGCCACCTTCTCCATGTGTTAAACTAATACGCTGCACCAAATTATCCCTCCTTCATATATTGGTAATGTGCTGCACAAGTACCTTCTGCCGAAACCATACAAGGACCAATTGGAAATAATGGTGTACACCCTTTACTAAATAGGATACATTCCTCAGGTGTTATTATCCCTTGAATAATTTCACCGCAGCGGCATTTTGTTTTTCGCGGCTCTTCAACAGACACATGAAACTTTTTCTTTGCATCGAATATCGCATATTCAGGTTTTAAAATGAAGCCACTGTTTTGAATTACGCCTATACCGCGCCATGCTTCATCGTGGTAATCTAAATATTTTTCCATCAACTTTTTCGCGACTATATTTCCGTCATTTTTGACCATATATTTATAATCATTAATAATTTCATTTTTTCCGCTTAATAATTGCTGTAATAGTTTATAAATCGCTCTTAACAATTCAACTGGTTCAAACCCTGTTATTACACCAGAAATACCGTACTCTTTTACTAAAAAATCAAAACTATTCTTTCCTGTCACCACAGAAACATGACCAGGTAATAAAAAACCATCTATATTAATCTCTTTGCCATTAAGTAGCGTCCTTAGTATAGGCTCCACTAATTTCGTTGTCATCCAAATAGTGTAATTTGTTAATCCCTTTTTTTCTGCCTCCTGAATAGTTGCCACAAGAATAGGTATAGTCGTTTCAAAACCAATACCTAAAAAAATGACTTCTTTTTCTGGATTCTCTTCTGCAATTTTAATACTGTCTAACGGGGAGTACACAACTCGTATATCCTTGCCTTCTGTTTTTGCCTCCATTAAAGAAAACTTTGATCCTGGGACACGCACCATATCACCAAATGTACAAAGAATGCGATTGGTATCTCGTGATAATTCTATCATGGTATCTATGGATTTTTGATCTGTTACACAAACTGGACATCCTGGTCCTGCAATTAAACGAACATGATCTTTCAGTCTTGTTTTAATACCAGTTTTTGCAAAAGCCATTGTATGTGAACCACATACTTCCATCAGTACAGGGATTCTACCTTTTTCTTTCTTATATTGCTCAGCAAGTTGAATGACTGCTTCCAAAGATTTTCGTAGAATAATAGGATTAGATAAATGTATCAGATGTTCCATTCATTATATTCCTCCATTCTTCCATACTCTCTTTTGCAAATTTCTCATCAACTATAGTCATGGCTTGCCCAGCATGTAACAAAACAAAATCGTTTAATTGAACTTCTGGTACAAAAACGATTCCAACAAACATCTTTGATCCCATTACATCCACTAATGCTTTCTCCGCTTTTATTTTTATTACTTTAGCAGGAACCCCTATACACATTGTTTCAAGTCTCTCCTAACTATTTTTATCTATAATTTTATGTGCAGCAATTAAAAGTTGTCCTATAGCTAAGCCACCATCATGACATGGAATCTTTTGATGTGTATATACTTGAAACCCTTCCTCACGAAGCTTATTCGTTATTTCAATTGACAAATAGTTATTTTGGAACGAGCCACCCGAAAGAACGACATTTCTATTTAAAACAGGGGATTTTTTCACAATTAATACAATCATTTTAACGCAACTTTCAACAATCGTTTGATGGAACTTTTGGATGATTAGGACAATAGGTTTTTGTTCTAATTTATCAATGACTATTTGACGTATCATAGCACTCATATCAAGTACAAATTCTTGAGGATTTTCTATAATTTCGAAGGAATACATATCCTTCGTTGATTTATTCATTGTGTCACGAGTTAAGTAATCAGATAACTTGATTGCTGCTTCTCCCTCATAAGTAGAACTTGTACAGATGCCCAATATTGCACTAACCGCATCAAATAAGCGTCCACAAGTTCCTGCCATTGCTGTATTTAATTGTTTTATAATCATTTGTTCTATGACAAGAATTTCGTTTGATTTTTCAGGGAAAAGTTGTGTAGCAAATCTATTTCCTTCTTCTTTCAAAGATGAAACAATCATCCCAACTGCATTTCGCCACGGTTCTTTAACTGCCTTTTCACTTCCAGGTAAAGGTGTGTACTTTAAATGGCCTAATCTTCTGATTCTTTTTGCATCTCCATATAAAAATTCAAATCCCCAAATATGACCGTCATTACCGTAACCAGTACCATCTAAAATAATACCCAAACATGGTTCTTTGAGATTATGTTCTGCCATACAAGATACGTGATGAGCGTGATGATGTTGAATCGGTATTACTTCACTTTTCGATTGTTTTGCCAGTGTAGTAGTTGCATATAAAGGATGCATATCAACGGCGATATATTTTTCGTCAACAGTGTACCATTCTTTAAAAGATTGAAGCTGTTTGTTCAAGCTATTCATCATTTCCTCATTTTCTAAATCTCCAATTTGCGGACTAAGTATTAGACCTTTTTGACCCCCTATAGCAAATGCGTTTCTTTGATTTCCACCAAGAGCAATAATATTTGAAACATTCATATTGGATTCAATTACTTCAGGTGCGAAACCTCTAGCACTTCTAATAATGACCGTATTCTCTCCATTATGTTGTATTACTGAATCATCAATTGGATGTGCAATTTCACGATTATGCGTTAAGATATAATCACTAAGTTCACTCAACCCGTCATAATCTGAATCTTTGTAATAAATGGGAGAGCCACTTCTGTTGGCACTTGTCATAATTAGACATTCCAGTTCTGGCGTATCAAATAACAGATGATGAATAGGTGTATAGGGTAACATAACTCCAAGCTTGGTTAATCCAGGAGCAATATTAAGTGGTAATAAATTTTCTTTCTTCATTTCCAATAAAACGATAGGATTTGCTGAACTTGTTAATAATGCGGCTTCATCAGATGTTACATAACAAAATTTCCGCGCGACTTCTAGTGATTTTACCATTATGGCGAATGGCTTTTGAGGACGTTTTTTTCGATTCCGTAGTAAATCTATTCCTTTTTCTTGGGTGGCATCACAAACAAGATGATAACCGCCTATTCCTTTAACGGAAATGATTTTCCCGAGTTTCAATAACTCTGTGGTTTTGGCGATTGCGAAAAGGTTATGCGCTATTAACTCACCTTTTGTATTTAGTAAATTCAATGTTGGTCCACAATTAGGGCAACAAATTGGTTGTGCATGGTGCCGTCGATTATTTGGGTTATGATATTCATTTTGACAGTCTGAACACATCGGAAATTTACTCATAGTCGTCTGAGGACGATCATATGGAAAACGATGTATTATCGTATAACGTGGACCGCATTGAGTACAATTAATAAATGGATGTTGAAAACGGCGATTTTGTGGATTCATCATTTCTTCTAAGCATAATTCACAAATTGCAGCATCTGGAGTAATAGCAAGAGTCGTAGGATGTTTGCTTTCTTTACTTTGAAGAATAGAGAAATCTTTGTAATAATGAGGCGGTATTTTTTGTATTTCCAAATCCGTGATGTTGCATATTTTTGGTGGATTACTTTTTAATTCGTGTATCATCTCGTGTAGTCTTTCTTCTTCACCCTCTATAATAATCGATACACTGCCTACGGTATTTTGTACAGTTCCTTTTAAGTCGTACTTTTTTGATAAATCATACACAAAAGGACGAAAACCTACACCTTGTATTTTTCCCTGCACAACGACATTTAATGCTTGATACATGTACGATAAACATCCTTAATCCAATTAATCCAATCATCTATACCTTCCCCTGTCGTTGCAGATACTAATTTGAATTGTGCGGTGGGATTAATTTGTGCTAAATCTTGTTTCGCCTCTTCGATGTTGAAAGCTACATATGGCAAAAGATCTATTTTATTAATAATCGTTAAATCGGTTCTTCGAAACATGACAGGATATTTCGGTATTTTATCATTACCTTCTGGAACACTTAAAACGACAACTTTATAATCTTGGCCTAAATCATAACCAGAAGGACAAACTAAATTACCAATGTTTTCTATAAAGAGTATATCAATAGATTCAAAGTTGAATTCTGGAATAGTCTTGGCAATCATTCTTGCATCTAGATGACAACCACCCACAGTATTAATTTGAACTGTTTTGATTCCAAGAGAGCGTAATCTTTCTGCATCTCGTTCTGTCGCTAAATCTCCTTCAATCACAGCAATATTGAACTTGTCCGCTAGTCTTTTAACTGTTTCTTCTAATAGGGTTGTCTTACCTGCACCAGGTGAACTCATTAAATTAATTACTAGTGTTTTATTCTCTTTAAACAAATTCCGATTAAATGTTGCCGCGGCATTCAGATCGGTTAATACTTCTTCTTTAAGTTTTATTTTCAAACTAATCACTTCCTTCATAAAATTCAACTTGAAATGTTTCTCCTGATATAATCAGGCCATCTAGTAAATTGCATTTTGGACAAAGGGCGATGCGATAGTCCGGTTCAAACTGAAATAAACAGTTTTGGCATTGTGATATTGCCTTTTCACGGATAATTGTTAGTTGTGATTCTTCATTCAGAAGACAGGCTCTCTCTCTACAAAAATACAAAAATGCCCATTCTAACGCATCTGGCAACACGTTTGATAAATCTCCTACAATCACTTGGATTTGTTTTACTTTTTGAAAACCTCTTAATTTCGCATCCTCTGAAACAAGCTGAATGATTTCATACATTAATGACATTTCATGCATCTAATAGGCGCCTTTCTTCAAACTTCTATAAAAATTTTATGTTTGATATTACTAAAAAGAACTTAAATTATAAATTAAGGATTATGCTTATTTATTTCTCACTTTGTCCATTTTGGTATGGTTGCTTCAAACGAAAGAAATGGATATTAAAACACTCTAAGATAAGTAGAAGTAAAGAAAAGTCGACTGCCATTTAGAACCATTTGTAAGTCTGTATATCAAAGCCGCTAACATCCCTTCTATGAATCAATCCACTTCTTCATGCAGTTAACAAATTTCATAAAGGAATTTCTCCATTAGCCCTAGCGTAATTCCCTATAAAACATATTATGGAGATAATAAGTTGAAACTTTTTGAGGTGAGTTTATGCATAGAAATAAGACCTATAAAATCGTTCAAAGATGCTGTTCAGAACAAGAATGTAAAAAATATACTAAGATAAAAGCAGTTTGTCCACCAGAGCCACAGAGAGAAAAAGAACCTCCGGCAAGCAGCGGGCTATTGACGGAATTTGATCAAAATATCGTTATACCTACTTTTATTGAGCTTACGTTGTTACCAACACTGTTAGCTACTGTCACATTAAATATTGATGACTTAGGTGACCGAGTATGGTTTACTGGAACAGTTCAGACAAGGGTATCTACAGGTGCGCCTGCACCAGGTTTTGTACAAATTGCTCTCCAAATATTTAGAAATGACCCTACGTTCACTTCATCAATTTTCCTGATTGAAGATGTAGTAGTGAATAGCGGGTTTGTAAATGGCAATGCTACTACCTTTACCTTTGTAGACCTCTCACCGCCTACTGGTGTGAATACTTACCATCTTACTGGACAAATATTATCTA
The DNA here is from genome assembly GCF_002982115.1 of Lysinibacillus sphaericus. Lineage (GTDB taxonomy): Bacteria > Bacillota > Bacilli > Bacillales_A > Planococcaceae > Lysinibacillus > Lysinibacillus sphaericus. Next base: position 3,021,683 of record NZ_CP019980.1, read on the forward strand.
CAGATCCCCAAGCTACAGGGGCTTTTGTAGAAAAAACTGTTTTTACAGGGGCAGAAATTGAAGCAAATAGTTAGCTATTTTCAATTTATTTAAAAAGTGATTATTATAAGAATGCCAAAACCGTTATATGTCCCAAGCAGCAGCCGAGCGTTCTTCAATACGCTTTCCTGCTGTTTCTTTATCCACTGAATTAGAGAGCAGGCAATGGAAGTGTTTAGTAGAAGTGTAGCAATCGGGGGAATTAGCTTGAATTTAAATAAGTACCACAAAAACGGATAAGTACGATTACACGCGAGAGTGTAAGGTGTGAAAACTGTTCCAAATACCTCCTTCGTTCATTCTGTACAAAAGCAAAAGAAGAAAATCGTAAGTTAATCGTGAGTGAGTTGTGGGAACAGCAAAAGGAACAGGTGAGAGCAAAGCTTTCAGAAGAAAAAACGAGGACCATTTATCGTTAACACAAAATTAACGTGGAATCCGTTTTTGGATTCTTGAAGGCTAATTTGCGTTTCACTCAATTTTCTGTACGAGGAAAATCGCTGGTAATAATCGCTGGGTCTCACATTAATGGCTGTGAATATAAGAAAATTCACAGCCATTAGCAAAAACTATCTGGAGATAACATAAACAGAGAAATCCGAATTTAAATTTATTCAAATTCGGATTTCTTACTAATCGAAGCTAGTTATGATCTAGCCTCTTTTTGTATCTTATATCTCGTCACAATTTAAGAATTTTATGATGTTAATCAAGGGTTTTCGTAAAACAACATTATCCGTGCGCTTGACCTTCATCTAACATAAAATAAGTTACTTTCTTAAGGTCTTTATTTACATGAACTAAACATGTTTTTCCGTCATCATACTTAAAATAAAAATAATAGGACCAAACCTCTTTTGCATCTTTAGCAGTATTTACTTCCTTACTTTGTGCTTCTAAAAATTCATAGCTTTTACCATCTAATATGTTATTCTCTTTGATAAAGTTAGTTGCTAAATCTTTAGCTTCATCATAAGAGAAATCCTTATAATTTTGATTTTTAGGTTCTCCTGGATGGTAATCTAGACTTACTATCTCATTAGTTTCAGCGTCTATTACAGCAATATAAGAACTGGCTGTATTTCCATTTACAAATTCACTATTTTTATTAGACCATCCTATTAGATAAAATTTATGTCCGTCTATCTCAAAAAAATCATTGTTTCTTTCATAAAAGTTTTTCGTATCTATTGTTTCATTAAAATTCTTTTGAAAAGCATTAAGTGCCATTTCTTTAAGTTTATTTGCTTTGTAATTGTCTTGTTCAACAACCTGCTCAGTCATTACTGTATTCTTTGGCACTAAATCAGTTGAGGCATGTGCAATAGCTGTAACACCTCCAGTACTTAATATCCCAATTAACGCTAATCCCAATATTTTTGGTGATTTCATAATATTTTCCCTCCTGTATTTGCAAGTATTTATTTTACTTCCCTGCTATTACTGAAGTATATAGTGGATATTTATCTAAACTATCTACTAGTTGTAAATTAGTTGTAAAATCTAATTAAATAATATTTTTATAGTTGTCCCTTTATTTATTTCACTTTCTATTTTTAATTCAGCCTCATGAATTTTGGCTATTTCAGCACATATCGTAAGTCCAAGTCCAGCACCATTGTTAGCTCTAGTTCTAGATTTATCAACCATATAAAAGGCTTCAAAAACTTTGGGTAGATCTTCTTCTGAAATCCCTATCCCTTCATCTTTTATTTCAAGTACAACTTTACTTTCTTTATTTTTATAAACATTTAAATATATATTACTATTCTCTTTTGATGCTTTAATAGAGTTATCAATAAAATTTCTAATTAAATTTCTAATTAAATCTTTTTCTACACTAATTTGATACTCATCACTACTTATAATTAAATTTATATTTTTATCCTGTAATTTGGGCTTTAAAGCATATCTGATATCTACCAGTATTTTGTTTATGTTTTCTATTTCCATCATAAAATTTTCTTTTTTAAGCATTATTAAGCTCATCATTTTCCATGATAGTTCTTCTAGTCTTTTTCCCTCTTCAAATATATGGTTTAACCCTTCTATAAATATTTCTTCATTATATGCAGTTGAACGAAGAAAATCTGCATATCCAATTATAGAAGTTAAGGGTGTTTTAAATTCATGAGTTAAATTATCTATAAATCTTTGTTTTTCCTCAGCATTAATTTCTAACTGATGTATTTTTTCCTCAACAGCATCTGCCATTTCATTAAAGTTTTCTGCTAAAACCCCTATTTCGTCCTTAGAATTAATTTCTACTCTCTCTGAATAATTCCCCTTTGATATTATTCTTGTAGTGTTTATTAGCTTATCTATAGGGCTTGTAATAAGCTTACTTAACATATATATACAAATAGCTAAAATTATAGATACCCCCATGGATAATCGAATAAAAAAGCTATATTGTTCTTGTTTATCTTGGTAAATATATGTTATATCATGAATGTATGAAACCTTTAAATCTTCTCCTTGTACATTTACCAAACTAGTTACAAATAATAATGTTTTATTTCCTACATCCCTTATAATATATTTCCTTTCATCTGAAGAGACCTCTTTTAGTTCTTTCCTTTCTCCTGAAATGTTAAAGTACATGTTGCTAAAAACTACATTATTATTTTTATCTAAAACCTCTAAGTACGTATCTTTAGAGTTGAATTTTCCCAAATAATTTTTAATAATTTCTTTATCTATAGTTTTACTACTCTTTACTGAAATCATATTATAATAAATCATTCCTGCTGAGATATTACTCTGCTCACCTAAAGACCTATCTATTTCTCTTTTTAAGGTTAAATTGTAGCTGTTTTGGATTATGAAAACAGCACCAAAATTAAAAGCGACCAAAAATATCAATAATGTATATATGAAGATTTTTTGCCAAAACTTCATTTAATCCTCCAATCTGTAACCAACCTTATATACAGTTTTAATTTCTTTCTCTAAATCAAGTTTTTTTCTAAGTTTTTGAATATGCATATCAACAGTTCTAGTCTCACCTAAATAATCATATCCCCAAACTGTTTCTAAAATTTTTTCTCTAGATAAAGCTATACCTTTATTTCGTATAAAAAGATTTATAAGTTCAAATTCTTTTAAGGTTAAATCTATAATATTACCTTGTTTTTTCACAATCATTTGTTCTAAATATATTTCTAAATCTTTAAAACTCAATATATCCTTCTTTTTACCATAACGCCTTAAGACCGCTTCAACCCTCGCTAAAAGCTCTATGGATTCAAAAGGTTTAACGATATAATCATCTGCTCCCATTTTAAGACCTTGAACTTTATCTGCAATAGATGCTTTAGCAGTTAAAAAAATTACAGGTATATCTTTATGTTTTATTTTACCTATTATGCTGAAACCGTCCATTTCAGGAAGCATAACGTCTAAAAGTATTAAATCAAATCCTTCTTTTCCAATTACTTCCAAAGCTTGTATCCCATCGTAAACTTGCCAAGTCTCATAACCGACCATTTTTAAATTTAATTTTATTAAATCTGAAATAGTTACATCGTCTTCTACGATTAATATTTTTTCCATTCTATCAATTCACTCTCCTAAATATAAACTTGCATTCGATAAGTTGTTAGAAAAATTCTAACACTCATGCCTTTTTACCTTTAAAGTCTCACAGTATATGGTATAGCTTCAACTGGGTTAGCAGCAAATTACGAAAAAATTGCTACTATATTGAATTTTAATTAGAAGATCCTTAACATTTACGTACCCTATTTGGGGATAAAAGTAGATATAGTTTATTTCACCTATGATTAATACGACTTAGTAGCCTTCTTTAATTTCATCTATGTTATTTTCTACTCACGTCTTTGATTATAATCATGAAATTCTTTCTTACCTTGTTTATATTTTTGCATATTAATATTAACATGAAAGAAGATAAACAACTAAAGTTTCATTGTGCTTTATTAGTTGCATCTATGATAATCCTATAAAGATTCCAGAAGAGCTAAAAAACAAACACCGCCCTATTAATAACTAATCCTTGTGAACTCTGTGACCTGCGATTGTTTTATACTGTTTGATGCAGTTTTCAAAGCAAAAGAAAAAGCCACACCTATTTAGATGTGGCTAAATCTATATAATTAAGGAAGTACATACATAACTGTAACAGCTGCACCAAATGGCAGTGCCCCATCACCTGTTACAATCCTAAATGTGAAGAATAATTATCACCTTTTTATTATAACTATATTTTCATTAAAAGTATAAAATTTACTTTTTATATTATTTTACCCAATGCAATTTGCCCATGCAAAATAGTATACAATTATAGAATATGAACAATATTATTCTTCAAATTCCGTCTTGAACCTAAAGTTACTTGAGGTTTTATAATGAACTTATACTTTTGATGGGAGGATTTTTGATGAATAAGAATAACAAATTTTCTATTGGGGAATTTTCAGAAAAAACAGGAATCTCTATTCCTACTTTACATTACTATGATGAGATTGGTTTATTACGACCAGAAAAAAATCCATCTTCAGGGCATCGCATTTACAAATATCAAGACATGATAAACTTACAAAAAATTCTTAGTCTAAAATTCCTAGGGTATAGTCTAGATAAAATCACTAATTTGTTAAATGAATCGAGCTTTTCTGTTGACTTAAATGAAAGCTTGTCTCTCCATTTGCACGCTTTAGAGAAAGAAGAAAAACGAATCGAGCAATCCATAAAATCCATTAAAAGAGTAATAAGATTAGTCGAGGAAGAAGGAGAATTGGATAGCACCTTATTATTTAGTCTTATTCACGGTATGAGTACTGAACATATACATGAAGAATGGATGAATCGCCATATGTTAAAGGATGTCGCAGAAGAATTATCAAAGAAATCGGAAGAAGATAAAATCCTTTTAGATCAAACGTTTATTCAATTGACGAAAGAAGTGAGAAAATTATATGGTAAACCAGTAGAAGACCCAAAAGTACATGCGATGATTAAGACCTATTTAGAAGCTTTGTTTTCATTTCTTGGTGAAAATATGATGCAAAAACTAGCTAACACTAATATCGAAGAACTGGATATGGATATTTATGAAATAGAAAATATGACACTATCCCCCTTCACTGAAGATGAACAAAATTGGCTTAATCAAGTGATGGAATATTATATGAAGCAAGAAGTAATAGATTATTAAAAAGCTATTCTCTTATACGGGACTGCCTCCGATATATAAGACGGTAATCAAAAAAGCATTCCTAACCAGTAGTCGGTATTGAACCGACGACCGGTAGACTGTTCAAATGGTCTAAGTAGAATGTTTCAGACTTTAACACAGCATGAAACGATTCGATTGGGGCATTTCAGGGGCTACTAGCATTTTTATGTACCTAATTTACACATTATCTCTTAAAAAATTTAAAACGATTATTGGTCTTTAATCATTTCAATGAATACAAGACTACAGCTTGCCCTTAAAAAGATGAGTTGGTGATAACGTATGATATGAGAACCTATGCGGGCATGATTCTCCAACAAGGAGGTTCATGCCTTTAATGACAATAAATATAAAGAGACCCCAATCAAAAAAGATATGAATATCCTTTTAAATATTGCTATAATTATAGCAATATTTAAGTTTTCAAACAAAGTTTGGAGGTATATAGAATGATTAGATTAGAGAAAGTGAACGCTGATAACTACCAAGAAGTTTTTGGTTTAGAACTTGTAGGAGAACAACAAAATTTTGTTTCGTCAAATATGAAATCATTGGCACAAGCATGGGTATTTTACAATAGAGCCCAGCCCTATGCTATTTATAGTGATGATACAATTGTAGGATTTATAATGTTTGACTATAGAATAGAAAATAGAAAAGTAGAGATTTGGCGTTTTATGTTAGGAAATGCATATCAAGGAAAAGGCTATGGTAAGGAAGCATTAACTAAAGCCATTGAATTTTTGAAGCAAGAAAACTTATTCGACTACATCCAAATAAATTATGTTGAAGAAAATCTAGTAGCAAAAAAACTTTATCAAAAAGTTGGTTTTTCAGAAACCGGAGAAATGGAAGGAAACGAAGTTGTTATGAAGCTTTCATTAGTTTAAGTTCCATAATGCTCCAAAATTTCTTTAATTCATATATATTTCCATTACACAAAATCAATAATACATAACTTTATTGTAAAATGTAATATTTTTTCTAGTTATACTAATTATTTTTAAAACTAATAATCCATTTTAAGAAAAAAAACATAAACCTTGATATAGCAATAACTACAATTAATTCAAAAAAGAGCCCCCATTCTTCAATAGGAGCCTACTAAATTAATTTTCTCTACATATCATTGGAAAATATAATAATTGTTATTTTCTCTCTCTGCTCACAGGTGCAGATCATAATATTCTTCTAATGTTAGCTCTTTATTATATAACTCAGTGGCTAAATTCACCCCAACATAACGGATATGCCATGGTTCATATTGATACCCGGTAATATGTTCTTTTTCTTTCGGAAAGCGAATAATATATCCATATTTATGGGCGTTATCTTCAAGCCATGCTGACTCCTCTGTATTCGCGAAACAGTCATCTGCTGCACAAGATCCATTAGTACCACTAACGTCAATTGCTAATCCTGATTGATGTTCGCTTGTTCCAGGAGCAGCACTATATGTTTTTGCTTTTTCGATTCCATCTTTTTCAACATAATTATTAAATAGGGTTGCTTGAGTTTGAGAAGAACGATAGGCTGAAACACCTGCTAGATGAATATTCATTTTTTTCGCCGCATTGAACATTTTCTCGAGATACTTTGCTGCTTCTTCTCTCATCATTCTTTTGTCTATTTTTTCTTTAAATATAAATGCAACATCTGGATAAACGAGATCTTTCGGTTCATAGCCTTCTGGAAAAGAATATTTTTTATTGACAAGTACGATAATACTTTCAGGATCATTGACAGAGGGTACTTCCTGTTGGGAATCATCGACAGAGGGTACTTCCTGTTGGTTTTGTTGTTGGTTTTGTTTATTTCCGGAACAGCCAGAAACAATTAGAATTATCATGAGTGTTGCAATTGTGACTATTTTTTTTATCATATTAATATGACTCCTCGTTAGTAGTAATATCTCTTTCCAATAGAATTTCCAGTTAATCCATAGAACTGAGGAATTTGTTGGATTTCCTAGGTGTTAATTGCTTCAAATAGCGCCTGTACCATATTACCGCTCATCAATTTTGTTCAGTTTATTTCGCTCCCTCAACATCCTTGAGTTTCTATACGTTATCAGGATATACTGTCACAATCACACCATCCATATTATTTCCAGATACCTCATACCGAAGATTTGCTGGCACATTAATAGTGGTGTTTTCAGTAACAGGATAATAAAAGACCTCATATTTTTGACCATTTATAGTAGGAGAAATATATTTTTCTTCTTTTAGATAGTCTAAGTATTCCTCTAAAACAAAATTCTTTTCTTTCATAATCACACTATGTGGTAAACCGACATAGCGGATATGCCACGGTTCATTCATAATTCCCGTTATGTCCGTTTTGCCCTCTGGATAACGTAGAGTAAACCCATATTTCCAAGCGTTCTCTGCAATCCACTCTCCCTCAGGTGCGACCTCCATCTTCCCTTGGGTACTTCCAACATCAAGCGATAATCCTAAATTGTGTTCGCTGTAACCTGCTGGCAAGGCACGATTGGAACCCATTTCTTCATAAAGTTTAGTTTGCTCATCAAATCCTCGAAAACCACTTGTAATTAAAAAACTAGAAACTCCATCTTTTCCCGCATCCAGAACCATATCCGAAAATTTACTTGCTATATCTTCTGATAAATATATTTCGCTGTTAAATAATCGGTATCCTTTTACCAATTCATCACGAGCATATAAATTGATGCTATCTGATTTTATACTTTTATTGTGAACTGGGTAATTACTGTTGACCAAAAGTAAATTCCCTTGATAAATTTGTTCTACTGGAATTTCTACTTTTTTTATATTTCCAGAAACCAACTTATCCTCCACTACACCATTCTCGCTATAGGCTTTTTCACCTTTTTCATCTTGAAAGAACGGTGCTATCTTAAAGACTGTCACACCTAAACATATTACAAAAATTAAAAAGCCCCACTTTTTCATTCTTAACTTCCCCTTATTCTTTCTAAAAATGTTCCTTTAGCGGAACGTTTTTGCTTTCTTCAATCCCCCGACATACCCAATAGGAATGGGGTTTTCTCGTAGCTATAGTTTTATAAAAAGGATTGATTATTTTATTTAAAACTAAAAAGTATGATTATAAAAAGTTTCATTAAACACCCTGTGTTAAAATGCAGGATTTTTTATTCCACAACGTACCTTTGAGGAGCAAATTTAGTATCAACGGTGGCGAACCCTACCACAAGTAATGGAGGTTTTTCTCAAAATTAAATTTATATTTTAGGGAGAAGTGTACTGTAAGTGATGCAGATTTAAAACTTTTTTTGAAAAGTATTAAGTGCTATTTATTTGAGTTTACTTGCTTTGTTCGTGTCTTGTTTACAACCAGCTCAGTCATTACTGTATTCTTTGGCACTAAATCCGTTGATGCATGTGCAATAACTGTAACACCTCCAGTACTTAATATCCCAATTAACGCTAATCCTAAATTTTTGTTTATTTCATAATATCTTCCCTTCTGAATTTGTAAGTATTTATTTTATTTCCCTGCTATTACTGAAGTATATAGTGGATATTTATCTAAACTATCTACTAGTTGTAAATTAGTTGTAAAGTCTAATTAAATAATATTTTTATAGTTGTCCCTTTATTATTTCACTTGCTATTTTTAATTCAGCCTCATGAATTTTTGCTATTTCAGCACATATCGTAAGTCCAAGTCCAGCACCATTGGTAGCTCTAGTTCTAGATTTATCAACTATAAAAAAGGCTTCAATATCAAAGCTTTGCTACCATAAAAGGCAGTAGTTTCTTTTTTATCTATCCGTTTTAATAACAAAAGCTAACACGGGAAAGGTTTCGCTATCGTAGCAGAAGAAGTACGGATTTTAGCAGAACAAATAGCAAGTTCCGTAGATGAAATTACAAAGATTGTTCAAACGTTTCAACAAGATTTTCAAAACGTCAATACATCCTTAGCTACTGGATTTATGAAAGTACAAGAAGGATCCGCTCAATTACAACAAACAACAGAAACATTTAAATCTATTAATGAAGCAATGCAACAAGTAGCGAATCATGTAGTGCGTATGATGCAAAATGTTCAAGGTATGGCGGAAGAAGGACAAGAATTCAATGCTTCCATTCAAGAAATTACCGCTATTACAAAAGAGGCATCAGCTGGCGTTCAAGGAACAGAGCAACTAGCTACCCTGTCTACAGAACTAGATGCATTAGTCAAACAATATAAACTATAGCCATTACCTTAAACATACAAATAAAATAGCATTATAAAAGCGCAATAATCCTTACAATACAAGGATTATTGCGCTTCTATTTATTACTAAAGTTCTTTCTCTAAATCCGTTAATAAACCCAAAACAATTTCGGAATATTTCTCTAATTCTTCAAAGGCTTTCTCTATTCCTATAGGATCATTCATTTCAAAACATTTCACTGCCAGTTGAGCACTTTGATGTACTTTCATATGCGGTTGTTCCAAGTCTTTAAATGTTTTTTTGCTTTTCACATGATTAGGTAAATCTCCGTAATACCAATTGCCTAGCCTACATTCTTTATGTGAAATCATTTCTTTTGAGTCAATCGTCCCTATGCCTAAAATTAAGTTATACACTCGCCATTTCCATAGTAAATGGTCCGTTTTCGCCACTTTTAAAATATCTTTTGATGTTAGTTTCACATTGATATTTAAGAATTTTTTTCGATACGTATCCATTTTATTACTAATTTCAAAAAATGTTTTTGCTGTTCGTTTTGATATTTCTTGTGATTCCACACTATTATCATAGATACTGGCATTTCGTGAAGCGATGTCCACAATCGTAGCGGTTTGCTCTTCACTCATCGCTGCGATTTGGGAGGTTGATTCATTAATCCCTTTCATCATTTCAACGATACTGATTAATGCTTCACTTGCACTTTCTGCCCCTACAACACTCTTTTCAACTAATTTTTCCGTTTGGTCAATCCCTTCAATGACTTCCAAAGATACATTTTGCAATGACTCCATATTAGCAATAATCTTCACGATTTCTTCCTTCGTATGCTCTGACAGCTTTCTCACCTCTGAAGCAACTACCGAAAAACCACGTCCATGCTCCCCTGCACGAGCCGCTTCAATGGATGCGTTAAGTGCTAATAAGTTGGTTTGATCAGCGATTTCTTTAATGATTCTCACAATATCCTGTGTATAGTCAATTTCTTGATTCAGTTGTTCTACATTCTTTACAATTTTTCCATATACATGACCGACTTGCTTTATATCTTCCATCGTTTCATCTACGACTTTTCCGCTTTCTTCCGCTGAATGAACCGCCTCATCTGTTCCTTCTGCTACTTCTACTGCATAATTTGCTACCCCATGTATAGAAGCGCTCATTTCTTCCGTTGCGGCAGTTACACTATGGGTCTCATCTATCTTTTTCTGCATATTCGAAAGCAGTTGTTTGATTGTATCTAAACTCATCATATCATTTAACATGTCGGATACTTCGTTTAAAAAGTATTTAAACGTATTTTCCATATATACTTCAACGATTAATTGTTTGTCATAGGCTGCTAGCTTTTGTACAGCAACCACACTTTCTATCATACGCTTAGGATGTCGATGTAGTTTTTCCATTAAAATTGTGGTCATTATCTGAATCAGCAAATCATGTGCAGCAACAAAATTTTCTGCTGTCAAATTAATTCGACTATTGTACTCCCCTATTTTTATTCGCGTCACGATATAATGCTGATCTACTTCCGCTTCTAAAAATTGATCGATATATTGTTCTATCTTCTCTCTTAGACGATCGACTGTGGCGTGTTGCACAATAAGTTGATTAAATATATGTTCAGATTGTATTCTTCCGTAAAATTTATCAATCATTTCCTTCTTAAAAGGAGCTAATATATTCGCTGATTGTTTTACCCTATTAAGCGTTTCTTGGTCAACACCTAAGAACGATAAGCGCTCCTTCGCTCGTTCCCCTACTTTAGGTAAGTCTGTTTTTGAAGCATTTATATATTGATCCCATTTGTTAGATTTATTTATGAAAAAGACCATCTTTTCCCCTCAACTTTGCATAATATTATTTTTCATTTGAATACATACATTCCATTTCGTATTTCTATTCGGTTAGTAACTTGAAGCTATTCTAGAATTAGGTATTTTAGACTATACACAATTAGAAGTTTCGAGGGCTTTTCGTATAATAATAAGGAGGGCAAAAAATCTAATAAAATCCCCTATAGTAAGTAGTGATACAAAGGTATTTCACTACTAGCTTACATCCATTCAACCGTTCATCACTTCAGCTACTTTACTCTATTATAGTTATATATAACTAAAAATCAATATTTATTCTTACTTTTATGAAAAATAAAGAGCACAAAGAATCAATGTGCGCGTCTTTCATTTAGGAATATAGATTTTGAAGGATTGAATCAACGCTTTAATCCGGCAGCTGTCGCCTTTCTCCAAGAAGTCTTTACTTTCCTTCTCACACAAAAACTTTGTGCGACACAATTCCTCTCTTCAGATATCCTTTCAGCTTTCGAACCTATTCGGATTTTAGATACGACGGTGTTTCAACTGCCTGACTCCTTCACCATTGATTATCAAGGCTCTGGAGGGAGTCGTAACATAGTAACGATTTATTATTTTCAGGAAATAGTTTATCCCCTTAAAAAGACGAAATGAAATGATTATAAACATTACGGGATTGTTCATTAAGCCATTTCATTTAAGGTATATTCTCTTTTTTAAACAGACAGAAAATCCTCATCTCCTTTTTAAATGGAAATGAGGACTTCTTTTTAATAGAAAAGGATGATTTTTTTCATAAAGCAACTAACCAATTTAATCCTTTAATTATATTTTAAATTTATTAATTTCTTCTTGCACTGTCATTGCACCTTCACTTAACGATTTAGCTACAGCATTGATTTCTTGAATCGTTGCTGTTTGTTCTTCTACGGCTGCAGCAATCATTTCGGATTGTTCTGCGGCGGTAGTTGCAGCAGAAGCCATTTCATTTACTGAAGCGGCAACTTCTTCAGTACTTGCCGAAATTTCTTCAGTAGAAGCTGAAACATCTTCAATTTGAGAAGTAATTTCTTGAATGGCCTTCATAATAGTATCAAATGATACTTGGGCATTTTGGATAAAGGTAACACCTTCTTCGACATTTTGCACAGTGACACTCACTGCCTTTTCAACTGCATTTGTTTCTTGTTGAATAGATGTTGTTAGATCAACAATTTGATGAGCAGAAGCCTTTGATTCTTCTGCAAGCTTCCGAACTTCATCGGCAACGACTGCAAAACCTTTTCCATGCTCACCAGCACGTGCCGCTTCGATAGCTGCATTAAGGGCAAGAAGATTTGTTTGCTCCGTAATATCCGTAATAACTTTTATAATTTTTTCTATCTCTGTTGATTGTGCACTTAACTGTTTAATTCGCTCATTTGTCTCATGAGAAGATTGTTGAATAACAGCCATTTGGTTTTCTGCGGTCTGTAATGTTTTTCCGCCTTCATTGGCAATCACTTGTGTGTCTAATGCTTTTGAATTAAGTAGCTGTGTTGCTTCTGCAATTCGTTGTACACCATGGGCAGTTTCATCCATCGCGGTCGCACTTTCTCGTCCCGTTATAGCTGATTGATTAGCACCCTCTGATGTTACCTCTATTCGATTGGCTACTTCATTGGATGAGATAGCTACTTGATCTGTACTGGCTGCTAATTGTTCAGCAGCGGCCGTTGTCTGCTCTACATTTGCAGCAACATTATTAATAATTGAATGTAATCTCCTTTTCATTTCATTAAATGAATCAGCTAATACTCCAATTTCATCGTTTGTTTTCACATTTATATCTTCTCCGCTTAAATCACCCTCAGCAATAACTTTTGCAGTAGCATTTAGTTTATTAATAGGTACAGTAATTAAACGAGTAATAAATACTGAAATGAGAAGAGCAAGAATTGTGGTTACGATAGCAATACCTAAAATGATCATTGAACTATTATTTGCAATTTTAGTTGCTTCCGTGTTCGCCTTTTCCATCAACTCCTTTTGATAAACAGAAATTTTATTCACCGCAAGTTGAATACCTTCGTTTGCAGGACGCACCAAGACTTGTATTTTTTCAATTGAAGCTTGAACATCTTCTTTGTCATATGTATTGATAATATCTTGCGCACCTTGATTAAATTTTGCTTGGTTTTCTTTTATACTTTGAAGTTGTTTTTGCATTTCAGGATTTTTTATTATTTTTTCTAATTCTGCAGTTTTTTCTTCGATTAGTTCTTCCTGTTTTTCCAGGTTTTTAATTGTTTCATCACTTGGATCAAGTATGTAAGAACGAATGTAAAGACCTTGTAAAGAAGATGCGTTTAATATTGCATCGACTTGTAAAAGTTTATAGACTCTGTCTTCTATAGTAAATGAATACTTGTTATTAACACTTTTTAATTGGACAAATGCAATGGTAGAACTAAGTAGTAGAAATAACATAATACTACCAAACCCTAAGTAAATTTTCTTTTTAATTGACATAAATCTAAACCTCCCATATTTTGAAACACCTTTCTTATAAAAAAGTATATTAGAATAATAATTAAATAATGCATTAACCTTTTAAAATTCATCTGGTTATATGAAAATATCCATATGTTAAAGTATGTCTTTTGTTCCTCTCGATCTTCTATAAAAGCCAGTAATCTCACCCTTAAAGCCAGTATTATGCAAATATAAAACGATTTAAACAGTTCAATCAAATAGCTTAATAATAAAGGTAATGCAGGAATCGCCCTTCTTACAGTAACGAATCTTCCTTGGTATGTCCATAACTTAATCAAATGTTCTTCCGACTTTTTAAACTTGTCATACTCAGAGTCATTATTTAATGAATTAACCTAATTGAATAATTTAGAGTTCACTTTTTATATACAATAAGTCATCTAGGTCAATGGTGAATTTTACAAAATCCTCTCAATTATTGTACTAAATCAATAAAATAATGTGGGGAATTATACATATAACAAGTTAAATCATACGTAAAAGAATTAATATATAATAAATAGTTTTATACTAAATATTGTTCCGTTCTAAATCTAACTATACTGTCCCATTTTTCTTCAAAATTACAGAATGCCTTTTTAATTATCCAACCCTCTTGATTCTATTCATTCTTCGAAATTCGAAAGACAAACAAATTACTTTTATTATCTTTGGATAAAAGGCTATTTGTTTAGTGAACTCTAAGGACCACTTGGCTTAACTTGGATTTATCTAATGCTAGGACTATTAACATTCGAAATTATGTTAACGCTTGTAGTAAAATTAATTACATCATTATCCTAAATTTAAAAAATGAGGTAAAAAAGATGTCTACTACACTAGTATCTTCTAAATTAACTATTCCTCTCAATACACCTGATTTGATTGAGCGCAAGCAATTGTTTGATCTTTTACAGAACCAAACTTATAAAAAAGTGACGGTTCTCCGTGCACCAGCAGGTTATGGGAAAACGACTGTTCTAAGTAGTTGGTTCAAATCTAAGAAGGCAACGGTGGCTTGGCTTTCACTTGATGCTGCTGATAATGATCCGATTCGTTTTTGGACGTACGCTGTGCATGCCGTTGCAAAAGCCTATCAATGCCCTATCGATCAAGTACTTGCACCGCTTTTACACACGCAAGACCTAGCTACACTGGAATTTTTTATCAATTCATTTTTAGAGGAGCTCCATGCTTTAGCAAAACCGATTCAAATTGTATTAGATGATTATCATGTAATCGATAATCCGGTAATTCATCAACTTATGACACAATTTATCGAGTACTTACCTGTAGAGATACACGTCTATCTAACGACTCGAACAACCCTAGCCCTCCCTATTGCTAAGTGGCGAGTGAAACAATGGCTACAAGAATTCGATGCGGATCATTTACGCTTTACGTTCCAAGAAACGAAGCAATTTTTTTCTTGCAAACAGGTAACACCACTCAATCAACAATTTTTACAACAAATGTTGGACAAAACGGAAGGATGGGTAGCGGGCCTATTATTAACACGCTTGGCAAATGAACACCAAGTTGACTTATACGATCATATCGCACAACCGTTTATTTCTGAATTTTTATGGCAAGAAATCATTCAAAACCTTCCGACAACAACGCAAAAATTTCTTATAAAGACCTCCCTACTGCACGAGCTAGAACCAGCGATATGTGACCAACTAACAAAGCAGTCAAATAGTCTTGAACTGTTGGAAAGTTTAGAAGCAAAAGGTCTATTTATTATTCGTCTCCAAACAAAAAAGCCTGTTTTTCGCTACCATCATTTGTTTGCCGAAGCTTTACAAGTAGAACTAAATAAACAGTATTCCGTGCAGCAAGTACAGACTATTGTCCAAGAAGTCTCACATGCTATTTACAATCAAGGAAATTATCATTCTGCCATTGAACTTGCACTTAAATATGAACAATATAATCAAGCTGCTTTATGGATTGCAGAACATCTTGTCCAGCTATACGCTTCTGGGCAAACGACAACATTCATGCGCTGGTTGCATCAACTTCGAAGTGCTCATTATACCGTTTCGTATGAAATGCTTGTTATCGGCTTTCTAACTTCTATAACAACAATGGACACAAAAATAGCTACTTCTCTAATGGAAGAGCTTGAACTGCGACAGCATGTAGAACAATGGATGGCGCAAGAAGAGCATGCTGCAATGGCTTATATATATGAAAGTGCAAAAGCGTATGCCATTGTCGCTTCCGGCGGAAATTTACAATTGGTAGAAGAGATTATGCGCAATTTGCTTGCGAATGGACCTGCTCCTTCTCGCTGGGATAATGTTCCGATTCCCTATAATATTTTTGAATATAAGATTTCACGTACAAGTATTGGCTCTAAAGGAAAACTGCAACTGTTTGAAGAAGGCGAAGCTGTTAGCAAACTTTTTCGAGAAACAACATTACAAACTGCAAATGTGACAGCATTTAGTTATGGGGTTGCTGCTGAATCTTTATATGAGCGAAGTTTTATAGAAGCAGCCCAAAAAGAGTTGGAAATCGCCATTGCATTAGGTCATCAACATCAAGACCCAGGTTTATATATCCCTATGTATTTACTTAAAGCGAAAATATACGCTCATCAGAAACAGTCAAATACAGCTCGTATCATGTTGTCTCAGGTGTTAGAAGATGTTTCGGAAAAACATTGGCAAACGTCGATTCAAATTATGCAAGCCTATTGTTTTATCGTCGAGGGAGATAGCCAAAACGCAGAGATGCTCTTACTAGCAACAAAAACAAAGCAACCATTTTGGCAGCTCGTTTATGCTCGTTTATTGTTATTAAAGGACACACCTCAGGATGCACTACCAGTAATCATTCAAGTTAAAACAAAGGCACAGCAAGATGATCAAGTTGCAACGATGATAGAAGCAACAGTACTAGAAGTTATTTGTCAGCATCGTTTAGGAAACACTGCTATTGCATTAGATATTTTACATAAAGTATTGCAATGGGCAGCTAAATACTACTATGTTCGGACATTGGCAGATGAAAAAGAGCTACTCCCCCTTCTGGAGCAATATTTTCAATTAGAATCATTGGCAGCTAAGTGGAATCCTTACCCAGACTATTATTTACATTATTTACAAAGCTGTACAACCAATGTAGTTCGTCATGAAGTGTTGACACCGCGTGAAAAAGAGGTATTTGATCTGTTAGCCAAGGGTGTAACCAATCGTGAAATTGCAAACATGCTAAATCTATCGGCTGGTACTATTCGCGTTTATTTATCTACTATTTATCAAAAACTAGGTGTAAAATCCCGTTCACAAGCTATTCTCCTTGCCAAAAAGTAATCAGAACCACCAGTCTAACTGGTGGTTTGCTCTACGCGTGAAACGCTGGGGTACTGGCCCATGTCTAAAGACACACTGAAAGGTCCGCCAACCGCACTCCGTTTTCACGCTACCACTAAAGTGGTTTTATCATTTTCGCTTTTTTGCTTTTATTTCTTCTCCTGTAAATGGATCAATGAATTCTTTCATGCTCATTTGATCCTCAAGAATATCCTCTTGTAATTGATTTTTTATATATTCCTGAATGATTTTTCTGTTTCTTCCTACTGTATCTACATAATATCCGCGACACCAAAACTTCCTGTTTCCATATTTGTATTTCAGGTTCGCATGTCGGTCGAATATCATTAAACTACTTTTCCCTTTCAAATAACCCACAAACGATGAAACACTTAATTTTGGTGGAATACTTACCAACATATGAATATGATCAGGACAGGCTGTTGCTTCTATAATTTCTACTCCTTTTCTTTCACATAACTGGCGAAGAATTCTACCTACATCTACTTTAATTTGTCCATAAATAATCTGCCTTCTATATTTTGGCGCAAAGACGATGTGATACTTACAATTCCATGTTGTGTGTGCTAAACTTTTATTATCCATTTGGATCCCCTTTCGTACGAAGTCGGTTGACCAGACCTGAATTTATTGTACGGCTGGGGATTTTTTCTTGTCCATAGCTAGAAGCTCTTTAGAACCCCTCGCATAGCAAGGGGTTTTCAAAAAATACAAATAAAAAGCAACTAACAGCTCTTGAAAGCTGGTAGTTGCTCTTTTTTGTCAACTTATAGACGACACGCAAAGGCCGCATAATTCATGAATGCACGTCATAAAAAAGAACTGTTCCACTTTGAGAAACAGTTCTGAATATCTTATTTTTGAATAAACATTTGAGACCAATAGTTGCCGTCTTTTACAAAGCCAACTCCGATATGTGTATAGCTTTTGTTTAAAATATTTGCACGGTGTCCTTCACTATTCATCCACGCATTTACGACTTCAGAAGCTGATTTTTGACCTTTGGCGATATTTTCTCCAGCTGCTTTATACGTAATGCCAAATTTCTTCATCATTGCAAATGGTGAACCATACGTTGGGCTAGTATGGTCAAAGTAATTTTTATCATGCATATCTTGAGATTTATATTTTGCTACTCGTGATAGCTCCCAATCTTCTTTTAATGCTGGCAGACCTGCTTTCGCTCGTTCTACATTGACAAGTTTCACTACTTCTTGCTCTACAGAAGCTTGTTCATTTGTTGGAATATTAATTTTTTGACCTATATTTATTTGATCTGGGTTTGCCAGTTGAGGGTTTGCATCTATTAATTCTTGTACACCTGTTTGTGTTTTTACAGCAATTTTCCAAAGAGAATCGCCTGCTACTACAGTATATGAGTCAGCGGCCATTGCGCTAATTGGTACCAATAAGGATAGTGATAATACGGATGCCATCGCTACTTTTTTTACTTTTCTAAACATGTAAATCATTCCTTCCTGTTTTGCTCTATATTTATGGTAAATAGATTAGTGAAATAATGCATCACTAAATATTTGGAAGGATTTTTACAGTTGTATGACATTTGAAATAATTGACGAATAGATTACGAGTTTATCAGTGTTTATTCTCAACTTGTCAGTAATAAAATTGAAATATAGTTGTAACAGGAATATATTACTACAAGATTTTAAACAGCAAAGGCACCATTCCAGTCATAAACTTCATGATAAATGGAAAACTTCCCGCCCACATTAAATTGTTTGAGTGACTGGCACTATATTCAGAATTGTTTGGGTGACTGGCACTAAACAGTCATACATAAAGGTTGCCATAGAGATAATTGTAATAAGTGGGATGCTACTATAGAAATAGAATGCGACGGCTGCAAATAATGTCCCAATCATTTTGCACACTGCAATAGACATAGATTGACCTGCCAGACTCCCCCTTGCAAAAAACAAGCCGATAAATAACCCTGACATCATTAAGTTTTGTATAAACGCAGCATATATCCCTTGCATATCATGAAGTTCATGCGAGAGTGCCAAAATAACTAAAAAGCTTGTTGCCAATGTAAAAAGGAAAGATGTATAAAAAAGTGTGGTAGACATAGTATTTTTAAATTCTTTGCGCCCATATATTAAATACTGCCACATAATTACAAGGTCAAGGACAAACCAACTAAACGTAATGATTCTTTGAAAATCATTGTGTGGATATATAAACGTAAAGATAAACTCCCATGAAATATTGGCACAAATTGCAACCATTGGCATACCATATTGCTCATCCTGAAAACCACGTTTTATAATAAATATGTATGTCACTATCCAAAACAGACCCATGCCTATTTGACAAATTAAGAGAAAGTAGTCTTGATTCATAAACACACTCCTTTTTACTTGAATGTTGGTAATGTAACCTCTACTTTGCTACTGTATGATAAGGTATGAATCTATTATGTCTGTTTAAAGAAAGTCCGTTTTTTATAAGTAAACACAGTGAGGTCAAATAGCCTGTAACACCAGATACATATTGCATAAGCTATACATTGGCAATCTAATCCGATATAGTTAAACGGGGTGATGATATGAAAACTAAATTTTATTACAACAATAAGCAATTCATAGCAGGAACTACCTTAAAGGACGATTTGGAACTTGAACAAAATAATATGGCACTACATGTCTGCACAAGTACTGAGGATGTGTTAAGCAATCGAAAGAAATTAGCAGCTTCGTTGCAATGTGATATCAATGATTTTATATGTACTCAACAAACACACAGTGCTAATTTTTATCGTGCAACTGTAGCAGATAAAGGTTTAGGCGCGCTGAGGCAAGATACAGCCATTGCCAATACCGATGCACTCTATACATTTGACCAAGATGTAATGCTTTGTACTTTTACTGCTGATTGTGTACCTGTTATTTTTTATAATGAACGTAGTGGTGTCATCGGTGTCATTCATTCTGGCTGGCAAGGAACAGTCAAGGAAGTGACATTGAAACTTTTCCGTCATTTAATAGAACAAGAGCACTGTAATCCACAGGATTTCCATGTTCAAATTGGCATGGCACTTAGCCAGCAAAAATTTGAGGTTGATGGTGATGTCTATGAACAATTTAATCGTCTAGGCTATGCCGATAATTTTATGTATTTCAATGCTGACACAAACAAGTATCACATTGATAATCAGCAAACTGTGAAAAAGCAATGTGAAATTGCCGGCATTCCGTCACAACAAATTACGATTGATCAAACATGTACGTATCTTAGTGAAGAAGGTTTCTCCTACCGCCAAGACAAAACATGTGGCCGACATGTAAGCTTTATTATGCGAAAATCATTCTAAAAAAAAGGCAATTTATCACTTTTTCAAATGATAAATTGCCTTTTTTATAGCTTTCAAGTCCAGTAGTGTTAATAGCGGGACTTTCTTCAATTGAGTTTTCGGCAAATGATAAATACTTGTGTCTTGCTTATCCTCTTTGAAAACACAAGTCAAAATAATCTTCGCTTTGGAAATCAAATTATCTCATCTTTTGTTCCTTCCAAAATATAAAATGTATAAAGTAAAAGTCGCAAATAAGAATAAAATAATGGTTGTCGCTCTAGGAAAATAACCATTTTGGACTTGATTAAAAATTTCTATTAATGAAAAAGATAATACGCCAAATATGATAAGTGTTACTAAAATAAAATGTATCGCTTTTTTATTTTTCATGAAACCCGTACATTGGAAAAATCATCGTATTTTCCAAATCTCCAATTCCGTTCTGGTCCAGGGATTTTTTTATAGGCGTCTAACGTTTTATTAGTAAGAATTAAATATTCAACAGATGCAACTATTACAGAAATGCCTGGTATGCTTTTTAAATATTTTCTCAAAAAATTTGTGACATTAGCAACTGTAGGCTTTTTAATTGATTTAAATGCCTGATCTAGTAATCCTACTAATAATAAATCCTTTAAAATACTTGTTTCAAAGTTTCTTATCTTATCAACATTTCTTGTAAATTGATCAAAGTACTTATTGTATGTGTTAACTGTTTTTTCATTGGATAGTTCTCTTGCTTTTCCCCCTCCATTACTATGTTTAGAATATGAATAATTAAACCCACTCGCTCTTGCTGTCACCCATTCACCTGGTGCACTTGACGTATATACTGTTTTATCATTCTTAATTTCGTTCACAGGCGAAACATGCACAGATGTTTTTGAATACATCTGTTTACTTAATAAATTTTTCTGGCTTACAAAACTATCATCTTTATTCATATCAATAATTGTTATGAAATTTTCGACAAGTTCTTTAGCTACATTATTTATTTTATATTTATTAGTAGTTACAGCTTCATTTTCAATTTGCTCCTCATATAAAAAAAGGGCCCCATTTTCTAATGTTTTATACGCTACTTCTTTATCCGTAAATTTAATAATTTCCAATATAACAAAACTATCATCTTCCAATTCTTCTGAAAGAGGTATAGCAAATGACTTAGCTGGTACAAAAGTTAATGTAACTGTAGTGATTAATACAACTGTAGTTATGTAAATTATTGAGTTTCTAGTAAAAAAGTAAAATGTTTTTTTCATAGTATCATTTTCCTTCCCTTTCTTAGAAAATATTCAATAAATAACTTTTTGAATAATCAGTTTTTTATTTATAAAATAATATACACTCTTTAGTTTTTCAACAATTTTGTATGTTTTTCTTCAATTCTTTTCAAACCCTTTAAACAGCAATTTACTGTATTTATAAATCAACCACATTAAAACTGGCTATGGGTTAAAAAATAAAGGCAATTTATCACTTTTTCAAATGATAAATTGCCTTTTAATAACTTTCAAGTCCAGTTGTGTTGATGATAGCTGTGAACATATATACCTGTCAATAGTGGCACTTTCTTTACTGAATTAGTTTATTTTAATGTCCCTGTACTAATGATGGATGTTTTCACCTGTACATCAATTGCTACTTTACTAATAATCTCCCGCTTTTTTTCAGTTGTCCATTTTCCGCGATGGTACATTCGGAAATATTCACTAAGACCACTTGGATCTACTTGCCATTCATTGAGTTTATCTAAAAACTTTTTAATATCTTGCTCCAACTCTTTATTCACGTCTTTTTCTAAATCCGCTAAACTTTCTATGGTAAATAAATCATTTTCTCGTGCACCTTTATATTCACTTAATGTTCCTTTGATTGTTAGTGCTATCGTGAGTTTAGGTGAATGCATATTTTTATTACTCTCAATATGCACATCATTTTCCACTAAATCAATCAATAACTTTTCTTTGCCATGTCCTTGCTCCATTTTAATATCTAATGGCGCAAGATTTTTTCTTCCTTGGATTGCCTGAATAATGAGTGCCTCATTCGGCGTGATCAATTCAATCATCTGGTTACCTTTAAATACAGCAATCCCTTTTATTTCGATTTTATCACTATTTTTATCAATAAACGGTATAGTAGGATCAAATACCGGATTCGAAATGGTATACATAAAATCATGGATGTTCGTATTAGGATTAAATGCTGTATTAATGCTAGGTTGCAATAAATCGTTTAAATAGAAATTAATATTCGGTTTATCGGGATAATTATATTTCAGCATTTCCTCTCCTTTTTCCTTCACAATGGCGATAAGTACTTTATTACCAACTTCGGCATTTCGGTATAAATGCTGAAGCACTTTTCGAATATTGCCTTGACGTGCGAACTCTTCATTAAACAACACAACGCGTAACTGATTAAAAACAATTTTTTTGTCTGAAAGTTTTTCTATCTCCACAATGCCATTTGAAACAAGTTCCGTAGTCACAGAAAAAGTTTGCGTACTACGTTGCGCTTCAGGTGAATATTGAGGAATGGCGACGGTTAATTTCATACTATCCTTATCAATATAATCAAATGCGATAATGCCCACCATTCCGACATCTTCAAGCGGAACTTTTACTTCTTTTTCCGTACAGGCGGCTAAAACGAATAGTTGGATACAAAGAGTTACATAAAGAAGTTTTCTGCTCATACTTGCACCTGCTTCTTTTTTCGAAGTACATAAACCATCATTAATAATACTGGCCAAAGAATTAACATATAGCCAACATAATTGGCACTTGTAAATAATTTATCTTGAAATTCTCTGGAAGATGGCATTTTTACAACAAAGAAAATAATCGCAACTAAGATGTACAAATAAACATTACTTTTTTTAGATACTAAAGTCTCTACCCCTTTTTTTGCACACCATAAATAGGCGGCCACGGTCGATAAAATTAAAAAAACCCATAATGTAATGCCAAAAATATCAATTCTCTCAATAAACGAAAACTCTCCAGCTTTAAACAAGTTTAGTACTGAAAATTCCACATATTCTAGCTGCCATTCAGAATAATACATAACACTAATCGCTGTCGTAATAAAACAAAGTAAGATACTAATCCAAATGCCAATTAACGAATGACGGAATGCTTTTTTTTGATCGACAATGTAGGGAAAATAAAACATGACTAATTCATAACCTAGAACGGATAAATACCCTCTTTTTAATGCCTCATAAAAGTCATTTACACTAAAAAAATTAAATAGAGGTAAAAAGTGACTCATATCGCCCTTTTCAAATGCCCAATGTGTAAAATATAGAAAACCTATCGTTAGAAAAAAGGTCATGATACAAAAACGGGCAATTGATTTAATGCCTCCACTGACAATATAAATAAGCAATAATAAAAAACAAAAAACAGGCCCCGTAATAGTTTGCTCTTGAAGAGCAGTACTTTGAATTAGATGCATATAATTACTAATAATGCCTGCAATAAAAACGAGAAATTGAATAACGAAAAAAAGATTGATACATTTCCCTAACCATTTACCTAGTAGAATTTCATTGATACGAAATAGGTTGTCATTTGGAAATTTAGAATTAATCCAAATCATTGGGTACAGTGTAACACTTGCAATCACACCAAAAATCAATGGCATCAATGCTTGGCTATAGCCTAAAGAACTAAGTTGCTGAGGCAGGGAGAGAATACCAGTACCAATCATGACGCTTTGTGCTAAAAACACAACATGATATGCATTTAATAACTTTTTCTTGCTCTTACCTGTACTCAACTAAAACCACCTCAAATGCTACAAAAGCTGTTATTTTTTTTGTGCTCTAGAAATACCCTTCTTGGTTTTTAAATATTTTGTTGGAAATCGAATAATACTATCGAATAAATCACTGGCATTACGAGGAACAACCGGTGACATATACGGTGTTCCTAATGAATTTAATCGTAATAAATGAGCAAATAGCCATGCAAATGCTAGCATTAATCCGTATAACCCAAACAGACCAGCAGACAAAATAAAAATATAACGAATAAATCTACTTGTATTACTCAATAAGAAGATCGGTGGTAGAAATGACAGTAAGGCAGATGTCGCAACCAATACAATTAGAATATTACTAAGCAATCCCGCTTCAACAGCTGCTGTACCAATCACGATACCTCCAACGATACCAATCGTTTGACCGACTTTAGCAGGCATTCGCGAACCTGCTTCACGCAGCACTTCAATAATTAATTCAATAAACAATACTTCTATTAGTGGCGGAAATGGAACTTTACTTCTGGATTCCTGAAGATTTAACAAAAGCTCATAAGGTAATACTTCAGGATGAAATGTTAAAGCAGAGATATACATCGGCGTAATCATAATGGTTAGGAAAAAGCCAAAAAATCGAAGCATTCGTAATAATGAGGCTGTTGTCCAACGGTTATAATAATCTTCAACCGAAACAAACATTTCAAAAAAGGATGTAGGACAAACAATCGCAGCCTGACTATTGTCCATAAAAATCACGATTCTTCCATCAATAAGATACTGACTAACACTATCTGGTCGTACGCTCATATAATGCTGTGGGAAAGGAGATAACGGATTATCTTCAATCAGTTGCTTGAGCTCTGATATATCTGTAAAAAAAGGGAATTGTATTTGATTGATTCGCTCTCGTAGCGTGTCTAAATTTTCTTTATTTACGATATTGTCTATATATAAAATTGAAATTTTAATATTGGTTTCTGTTCCTACAGTGCGTGTTTCATTTTTTAACATTGGATTTTGAATCCGTCTTTTTACTAATGAAATATTGGTCTCTAATGATTCAGTAAAAGCATCTTGTGGTCCAATAACTGTTGACTCTGTTTCCGTATTTGTTATCGAACGTGTAGGGGCACTATAGGTGTCAATCACTCGTAGTTGCGCTGTTTTATGGAAAAACAATAAGGTTTGGCCTGCATCTAATTTTTGCAAAATCAAATCCACATCGTCTAATTCTACTGCATCAGATACTTGAAAAATTTGATTAACATGGTTCGCTAACGGTATGAAAACCATCGATTGTAAAGTCATTTTCTCGATAAGAGAAGAGAAATAGATAATTGTCGCATCCCCTGCATCAGTAACCATCTCTTTTATAACGACATCATCAATTTCTTGAACCTTGTCCTTTATCTGGTCAATTACTTGCTGTTCTCTTTCTTCCATGCCATTTCAACCCCCGTTAAACGCCCGTATGTATCATGAACACAACATATTTCTTTATGTAGCTTATCCCTTTTTTGAATAACTATGTATGGAACATCTCTAAAAAATCTTGATTCTACTATAGAAAAAGGATGTATCTCAAATTAAAGAGATACATCCTTTTTCTATTTATTTAGTACGCTTGCCAGCAGGTCTTTCTTTTCCAATACCAAACACATAATAACTAAGTGTTACAAGTATCAGGAAAGCAATCCCTACAATTAACGAAACACGCGTATCCTCATTAAACCACATACCGATAAGCACCATAACTAAAAACGCGATGGTTGCATAGTTTGTCAAAGGAGCTAAAGGCGTTTTAAATGGGTGATTTTCCATTTGCGCTGCTTTTACTTTTCTAAACCGAATTTGACTAATTAAAATAATAAACCAAGGAATCATCCCAGGAAGTACGCTTGCACTATAAACATAAACAAATAGGTTTTCTGGTGCAATATAACTTAAAATAACACCAATGACTAACCCAACTAATACGCCAGCAGTACCTAAAATCGGAACACCGTTATTTGAAACCTTTGCAAAAAACTTAGGTGCCTGACCATTCATAGCCAGTGTATAAAGCATACGTCCCGCACTGTAAATGCCACTATTACAACCACTCATAGCTGCTGTAATTACAACAAAGTTAATAATACCAGCCGCTGCCGTAATCCCTACCTTAGCAAAAGTAGCAACAAACGGACTACCAATCGTTCCTAACTCATCCCACGGGTAAACCGTTACAATAACAAAGATTGCACCGATATAGAAAATTAAAATGCGCCAAATAATACTTTGGATAGCATTGGTAATTGTTTTTTGCGGATTTTTTGCTTCTCCAGCCGTAATTCCGATAAGCTCTACCCCTTGGTAAGCCGCCACGACTAAAGATAATGCAAAGAAGAAACCTGTCCAACCACCTGTGAAGAAGCCACCATGTGACCACAGATTGGATAAACCGATTGGCATACCGTCATTTCCAAACCCAAAGAAAATAAGGCCAATACCAGCCACAATCATAAGCACAATTGTGACGATCTTAATCATTGCAAACCAAAATTCAAATTCGCCGAATGATTTAACAGAAATAAAGTTTGCTACACCTAGTATAACCATAGCAATTAACCCAGGAATCCATGCTGGTAAATCAGGATACCAATATTGCATATATGTTCCGACTGCTATAATTTCAGACATCCCAACGATCACCCACTGAAACCAGTTGCTCCACGCAGTTAAATAACCTGCCAATGGGTGAATATATTTATAACCGAATGTTGCAAAAGATCCAGTACTTGGCTCTACATAGAGCATCTCACCCATAGCTCGCATGATGAAAAATATAAAAATGCCCGAGATAGCATATGCAAGGAGCACGGATGGCCCAGTCCACTGGATAGCGCTAGCGGAACCCATAAATAGGCCTACACCAATCGTACCACCTAGAGCGATCATTTGAATATGTCGCGCCTCCAGCCCTCTCTTTAATTCTTTGTTTGCCACTTGAATACGCCTCTTTCTATCTTAATATAAGAACGATAAATTACTTTATAAATAATAATAAATTCTTCTCAAAAACACAAATGTATTTTTAGGAAAAACAATATTTTTTAAATTTTAATATAATAAATACACGATTTAATACCCTCTTTGAAAACAGTTTTACCTAGACACTACTAAAGAAGTCAACAATCCATATATATCAAGTTAAAAGAACATAATAAATGTGCTAAAGAAACAAAAATTCTTAAAATTTACCACCTGCTTTTTCCATGTATAACGCACGCTCAATTACTATATTAATAGTGTAATAATATCATTAAACTTTCTTCTCTTTTTAATAGCATTACTATTTCAGAATATTCATAATTATCATTTTCACACTAAAAACCTTCTTTCTTTTCTTTAGATTTTAATATTTCTTAAAATTCGACCAATTTCACTTCGAAATCGTAAAAATAATTGACCTGAATGTCAAAAAAGTATAAGATTTTTACATATTTCTAAGAAAAAGAGGCTTTCATGTGAGAAATTTATTATTTAGAAGAAAAAATATAGCGGATTTATTGAAAAAAGAAGGAACCATTCAGCTCAAACAATCGCTAGGTGCTTTTGACCTGATATTGCTTGGGGTTGGCGCAATTGTTGGCACAGGGATATTTATCTTGCCTGGAACGGTGTCAGCTACCCATGCAGGGCCTGGAATTGTTTTTTCATTTATCATAGCCGCTATTGTTTGTGCATTAGCAGGTATGTGCTATTCTGAGTTTGCTTCAAGCGTACCTGTCACAGGGAGTGCCTATACGTATGGCTACATTGTATTTGGCGAAATCGTTGCTTGGCTAGTTGGCTGGGCACTGTTATTAGAGTATGGATTAGCCGTTGCAGCCGTTGCAACTGGATGGTCATCGTATTTAAGTGCGCTCCTTGCTGGCTTTAATATTTCGCTGCCAACAGCAATCTCAGGATCATTTAACCCTGCCGCTGGTACGTATATCAATTTACCTGCCATCGTTATTATTTTTGCCACAGCCTTTTTCTTAATGCTAGGCATAAAAGAATCCACTCGATTAAATTCCATTATGGTCTTTTTGAAAGTGGGTGTTATTTTACTATTTATTGGCGTTGGCGTATTTTACGTGGAACCATCAAATTGGCAACCGTTTCTACCATTTGGCGTAAGTGGTGTACTAAGTGGCGCTGCTCTTGTATTTTTTGCTTATCTTGGATTTGATGCTGTTTCATCAGCAGCTGAAGAAGTAAAAAATCCCCAACGTAATATGCCAATTGGTATTATTGGCTCCTTATTAATATGTACAGTTCTTTATGTTGTTGTTTCACTTGTATTAACAGGTATGGTGCCCTACACTGATTTAAACGTTAGTGATCCGGTCAGCTATGTTATGCAACTTGTTCATCAAGACTGGATTGCGGGTATTATTTCCCTTGGTGCAGTTGTCGGCATGATGACGGTTATCCTTGTCATGTCCTATGGAGGGACACGCTTGCTATATGCTTTAGGCCGTGATGGTTTACTGCCAAAAAGTATGGCTGAACTGAGTCCTAAGTTTAAGACCCCTGTCAAGAACACTTGGGTATTCGCTATCCTTGTAGCCTTTTGCGCTGGCTTTGTCCCGTTATCGAAGCTTACGGAACTTGTCAATATGGGGACGCTAGTAGCTTTCACAATCGTTTCAATAGGAGTCATTTATTTACGTAAAAACAAAAATATTCCATCAGGTGGTTTTAAAGTACCGTTCTTCCCAGTACTACCGATTCTGTCATTCTTGATGTGCTTATTTTTAATTTCCCAGCTATCTATTCATACATGGATTGCTTGTGGACTTTGGTTTGTATTCGGTTTAATTGTGTACTTTGTATATGGCCGAAAGCATAGCACGATGAACTAAATCGTGCCAGTCACTCAAACAATTTGCAAACAATTTAAAAGCTGTGTGGCCCTTGTGGAAACGCACAAAACGTAAGCCGCAACAATCTGCGTGGTAGCAGAGGTTGCGGCTTATAGCTATTGCAATAAGGTTTGTTCCTGAAGTTTTGCGGCGAAATATTTGCGGGCATCCGCTGTAAGAATTGGCAAATGTACAACTTCTTCCTGCCGTGCAAACTCTACAAACATACCACTTAAGTTTTCATAGACATATTGTATTTTAAAGCCGCTGTCTAAAAAGTCATCAACTTTCTTTATTTCTTCTGTACTTTGTAAAAAATCTGACATGCGCTCACCCCTTCTCTCTACTAATCAGCACCTTTTATTTCTAAAAGTGGTTCCGTTTGATCTACTGCCTCAACGTCATCTGAGCCGACTGCGGGCTGTGGCACCAAATCTTGCCCAAATAGTTCATCTAAGTTATGACCAGCTGTAATCCCTAAATACTTCGCATCACTTGGATCTTCTAATTCAGCTTGAGGATACTTTTTAAACCACCAGTACTTCGCTAATACATAGTAAACCAACGCTCCAACGATAAAACCCACTAGTGATGAATAAGCAGAGAAAATATTTGCAATGACACCGCCGATAACCCAAGCGATTAAGCCAGCTAAATTAAAGCCATTCATATATTTGAATTGACCGTTTAGCTCATACAAATCTTTGACATTGATGCGTCTTTTTCGAATTAAATAATAATCTGCGTATAAAATACCAACAATGGCTGTTAAAATACCACCTATAATTAAGAGCGCGTTGACTAAAACATCAAATAAGCTCCATGGCTGTGCAAGAATTCCTATTACACCCGCAATTACAACGCCAACCCAGAATGGTACTTTTGGGCCGCCAATATTAGAGAAAATAGTAGCTGCTGGAATCACATTAGCAGACGTATTCGTTGACCATTGCGCTAAAACAATCATTAATAATAAAATTCCAAGTATCAAGCCACTTGCACTTTGCTGTAATGCATTGATTGGATCTGCAGATGCTACCGCCATATAACAAACCGCGCCAATTGTAACGATAAATGTATTCGTGATGGGCATAACAATTAAAGAACCAACCAACTGGGTTTTGTTCCGTTTAAACCAGTTGCGCTCATTTTTAGGTGCTTTAAAGAAGCGAGACAATGATGGCATATCAGCGGCTAACGTAGCCCAGAATCCCATATTTGCCATGATAACAATCATAAATGCTGTAAAAGCCGCTACACCCGTAGTTGGCGTCTCAACCCAAGTCCAGACATCTTTGCCTTGTGTTGTGGCCGCATCTGCTAATGTTATATACATCCAGCAGGAAATTAAAATAATAATGGGCGCCGCTAAATCTGCAAAACGCTCAATTGATTTAATGCCTAACGAAGTATTAAATAATTGTAGAGCAGCAAAGACTAGAAAACATAGAAACCAATTATTAAAACCAAAAAGTAAATTAAGAATGCCATTAATAGCCATGGCGCCGAAATAGGTGTTTATACCGAACCAACAGGCTGCTGTTACGCCTCGCACTAACGATGGAATGTGCGTTCCAAAAGTACCGAATGGAGCACGCATATATACAGGAAAAGATAAGCCATGCTCAATCCCGATATCACCAATTAATGTCATAAATACACCGATTAAACAAGAGCCAATCAATGTCGCTAAAATAACCATTGGCAAAGGTAAACTCATAATAGCAGAACCACCAATTGCAAATGCGGCTAGTACAATAGCCATGCCTATCCAAATGACTGCAAAACCGAATGTTCCAATATTTCTTTGTTGATGTGTCACTGGAAGTAAATCAGGGGATTTCAAATAATTCCCGTCATGTTCCATACATTTCGCTCCTTTTTGAATAGATTATGCATCGGCACAAGGAATCCGAATATCATTCGTACCATGTACTGACAGCATGCATTTATCCAGACATCGAATCATTATCCCCTGAAATCTAGCATTTTGTACCAGTTAGCTCTTACATGGGGAAAATGCTCTACTGAATAAACGAGATTTCCGTGACAACTCCATGAGGCTTTCCTTCCTTTTCGAAATCATTCGTAAGGAAGGTGGAAAAACAGTTAATCATTACACAGATGAACCTTTTATTTAGATAGACTATTCATTAACAATTGGCGCTCATTCCAAGTCATTGGCGCAATAGCGGATTGTCTTTCGACCATAGAAATTGCTCCATCAACCGGACAGACAATCGAACATAAATTACAACCAACGCAATCTTCTTCACGAACCTTTAGCATAGGTTTTCCATTTTCCGTATACAAATCGATACATTGATGGGACGTATCTTCACAAGCAATATGACACTTATTACAGTTAATACATACATCATTATTGATGTCCGCAACAATTTTATAGTTTAAATCTAGATTGCCCCAGTCCGAATATCGAGGCACCGAGCGACCAACTAAGTCCTTTACCGAGGCAATTCCCTTATCATCTAAATAATTATTTAGTCCATCAATCATATCTTCGACAATACTAAATCCGTGGTGCATAGCTGCTGTACAAACTTGCACACCAGTTGCACCCATCAACATAAACTCTGCTGCATCTTGCCAATTGGAAATACCACCTATACCCGATATCGGAACCTGAATGTGAGGATTACGAGCACACTCTGCTACCATATTGAGTGCTATTGGCTTCACAGCTGGACCACAATAGCCGCCATGCGCCCCTTTACCTGCAACATGAGGTATTGTATTCCATGTATTTAAATCAACACCTGCCAAGCTGTTGATTGTATTAATCATACTAATAGCGTCTGCTCCACCTCTTGTCGCCGCTTCTGCTGTTACTGTTATATCCGTTATATTTGGCGTTAGTTTCACAATAACTGGCGTACGTGCTACTTCCTTCACCCAATACGTTTGCTTTTCCACCAATTCAGGTACTTGACCAGAGGCGGAGCCCATTCCTCGTTCTGCCATGCCATGTGGACAACCAAAGTTAAGCTCAAGACCATCTACCCCCACATCTTCTACGCGTTTGACAATTTCATGCCACTTTTCTTGCTTTGGTTCTACCATAAGGGAAGCAATAATGGCGTGATGAGGAAACCTTTTTTTCGTTTCATAAATCTCTTTTAAATTTACCTCCAACGGGCGATCGGTTATTAATTCAATGTTATTAAAACCTGCCACACGTTGCCCGTTATAACTAACCGCTGCAAAACGTGAAGAAACATTCAAAATCGGTTCACCCAATGTTTTCCAAACTGCCCCACCCCACCCAGCTTCAAATGCACGCTGCACTTGATAGCCTGAGTTCGTAGGTGGTGCGGATGCGAGCCAAAATGGATTGGGTGATTTTATCCCCGCTAAATCTATTCGTAAATCTGCCATGTCACTACCCCCCTTATGCAATCTCGCTTGGTTTTCTTAATCGTTCATGAATCTTATAAGCAGCATCTTTTCCTTGTTGAACCGCTGTTACAACCATTGCCTCTCCTTGTCCGTTGCCAAAAACAACATCCCCACATGCAAACACTTTTTTATTCGATGTTTGCATCGTCGTTTCATCAATATCAACAACGCCATTTGTATGCTGTAAGCCAAACGCTTCAATTAATGACACAAAACGCGTTTGACCAATTGCTTTAATAACTGCATCCACCTTTAAAATAAAATTGGATCCTGCAACCTCTTCTGGTCTTTGACGACCATCTGCTCCTGCTTCACCGAGCTTCATGTGAACGCATTCAATGCCAATCACTTCACCTGCATCATTGCCGATGATTTTTTTCGGCGCTGTTAACCATTGAAACTCCACGCCATCTTGCTTGGCAAATTCAAATTCAAATTTGTATGCGGTCATTTCTTTTTGCGTTCTTCTATAAAGTATTTTCACATTATCCGCACCTAATCGCATGGCACAAGTAGCACCATCAATTGCGGTATTCCCAGCACCGATAACTGCAACACGTTTCCCTACTAAATCAGTTGGAAGCGCTCCCACTTTTGTTTGTTTTACAAATTCAATGGCATCATGCACGCCTAACAGACCTTCTCCTTCAATGCCCAGATGTGGCACAGCCCCCATACCAACTGCTAAAATGACACTGTCATATTGTGCTAATATTTCTTCTGCAGAAATGTCGCTACCTACTGTCGTATTTGTTTGAATGTTCACACCGAGTTTGGCAATTTGCTCGACTTCCCAATCTGCTACCTCATTTGGTAAGCGGAACGACACGATACCATAGCTTCCTAAACCACCTGCTTTCGCTTCAGCCTCATAGATTGTGACACTATAACCAAACCGACTAAGCTCACGCGCCGCCGAAAGACCAGCTGGACCCGCCCCAATAATGGCTACTTTCAGTCCATTGCTTTCGCCTTTCTTAAATAGCTGTGCACCTGTCTCCATCGCCCAATCTGTCGCATAACGCTGTAGTTCTCCGATTCTAATTGGCTTTGTTGAGGAATTTAACACACATGCCCCTTCACAGAGCTCTTCTGTTGGACAAACTCTTGCACAACTTGCACCAATTGGGTTTGCTTCTAATATAGTAGTGGCAGAACCCTTCATATTCCCTGATGCAATTTTTTTTATGAAATTTGGGATTTGAATGCTTGTTGGACAAGCTTTAATACAGGGTGCATCATAACAATAAAGGCAACGATTTGCTTCTTCCATTGCCTCATTTTTTGTCATTCGACTTGTTAACTCAACAAAATTACGCTGAAGTAGCTTGGTCATTGCATGCTCTTGCATCGGAACCATTTCCACATCCCCCTCATGTGTTCTTGTTGAACTTGCCATTGTTTAATAGCCGATTGTTTTGTTCTCCAGTCAAAACAATCGGCCATGTATTACCTATTGCTAATTACACCTTTGCATGATTGTTTAAATCCTGCTTGAAAGGTGGTGCTACATTGACTGTGTGACAACAGTGTTGAAGCCACACGAAATATTTGCAAAAACAAGTTAGATTTTTATCGTTTCCGCAGTCGTTTTCAGTTGGCGTTTGATATAGCGACCACTGCCTAGTACACCAACAAATTCTTTCTCTTTAATAACATATTCCCCACGGACAAGCACAGTGACCGGTTCACCCGTCACTTCCCAACCTTCATATGGGTTGTAGTCCACATTCATATGGTGGGTTTTTGCTGAAATTTCGCGTTTTACATTAGGATCAAAAATCACGATATCTGCGTCAGAACCTATAGCAATTGTCCCTTTTTGTGGAAACAGACCAAAAACTTTTGCAGCATTTGTAGCAATCATATCGACAAATTCATTGACTGTTATTTTCCCTTTGGCAACCCCTTCTGAATATAAAATACTAAAGCGATCTTCAATAAACGGTCCACCGTTCGGAATTTTAGAAAAATCATTTAGCCCTAATTGCTTTTTGCCGTTAAAACTAAACGAGCATTGATCGGAACCAATTGTTTGTAATTGCTTCGCTTTTAAGGCATTCCATAAATGCTCCTGATGGTATTTCGGACGAAGTGGCGGTGACCATACGTATTTCGCCCCTTCAAAGCCTGGTTGTGCTAAAGCAGACTGGTCTAATGTTAAATAAGGTGGACATGTTTCGCCATAGACGTTATAGCCTTTTTCACGTGCTGCAATAATTTCATCCACCGCTTCTTTACAAGTAACATGGACAACATAAAGCGTTGCACCTGCGATATGGGCTAGTTCAATCGCACGTTTTGTGGCTTCTCCCTCTAATTGTGCTGGACGCGTAAGTGCATGATAAATCGGCTCTTTATGTCCCGCACGTCTTGCCTCTTCGACAAGCTCATCGATAACTGAGCCATTTTCACAGTGCACCATAACAATAGCACCAACATCTTTTGCAATTTTGAACGCTTTAAAAAGCGTGCGATCTGTCGCTTGGAATTCTTTTGCATAGGCCATAAAAACCTTTACAGAGGTAATTCCTTCTTGCTCTAGTAACACAGGTAATTCCGCTTCTGTCTGTGGTGTTAAATCCCCAATCATTAAATGGAATCCATAATCAATTGCAGATTTCCCTTTTGCTTTTTCATGCCATTTTTCAACAGCAGTAGAAAGTTTCTCTTCACCTGCTGTTAAACAAAAGTCTAAAATCGTTGTGGTGCCGCCAAACGCAGCCGCTATCGTACCCGATTTCCAATCATCGTCTGTTACTGTATTATTAAAAGGCATATCTAAATGGGTATGCGGATCAATTCCTCCTGGCATTACGTATTTATCAGTAGCATCAATGATTTCCGCACCTGCAACAGATAAATTTTTACCTATCTGTACAATGATTCCGTTCTCAATAAGAATATCTGCTTCGTAGACATCTGAAGCAGTTGCGATTCGTCCACCTTGAATGATTTTTTTCATACTATCCTACCTTTCGTGGTCGATATTCAAGTAAACTATTTTCACTTTCGTCTTTTAACTTGATTCATTGCAGCATCACTTTGGCAGCTTTTTAGCTAGTAATAGAGACGTAACAATCATGATAAATTTCAAATTCTATTAAAACTAATGTAAACTGTACGTTTGCCCCATACTGTATTTTGTTTGCATCGTTAATACCGTTTCGAGGAGAATATCTGCTCCCTTTGCGCAATCTTCAAATGATGTGTCTTCCTCCTCGCAATGACTCTTTCCATTAATACTTGGTACGAAAATCATTGCTGAAGGTATCATCGTCGCTATATATTGCGCATCATGCCCTGCTCCACTAAACATTCGATGAGCGGTATAGCCAAATCGTTGGCAAGCTGTTTCGATTTCATCACAAATTTGTCGATCAAATAATACTGTGTCTCTTCCCCATAGTTTCACAGGTTCTATACGACAACCTGTGTCTTCTGTAGGCAAGTTTTTCAATACTTCCTCGACCTTTTGCATAATAGCAGGATTTTGATGCCGTGAATCAATTGTAAACGTCACTTTATTTGGTATAACGGTATGAATATTAGGTAAAACATGCATCCGCCCAAAGGTATATACTAGTTGCTCATCAATCTTGCCAAGCTGTTCATGTAAAAATACCATTGTTTTTGCGGCAACAATCATCGGGTCTTGGCGCATTGCCATCGGTGTTGTTCCTGCATGATTGGATTGGCCAGTAAAGGTAATTTCATAACAAACCATTCCTAGTACCCCTTCAACAACACCTATTTCCATTTGCTTTGCTTCTAAAACGGGCCCTTGTTCGATATGGAGTTCAATATAAGCAAGGGCTTCCTTTAAGCGATGTTGTTGCTCACCCTCATAACCACTTGCTTGTAGTGCAGCTTGAAAAGTCATGCCATTGTTATCGACCGACTGTAGCATTTGGGCTTTTTCAAATTTTGCAGCAATGACGCCTGAGCTCATCATCGCCGGATCAAAGCGAGCCCCTTCTTCATTCGTAAAATTCACAATCATTAATGGCACATCTAACTCTATGTCATTGTCCTTTAATGTTCGAATCGCTTCTAAGGCTGTTAACACACCTAAAACACCATCAAATTTCCCACCCTTTTCAACTGAATCTAAATGAGAGCCCATAACAATTGGCGGAACTTCTTTTTTGCCTGGTAGTATCGCATAGATGTTGGCCATATCATCTACTTTGATTTCCATCCCTAATTCTTCACAACACTTACAAAAATAATTTCTAGCTAAAATATCTTCTTTCGAAAGAGATAAACGCGTGACACCACCGTTTAAAGTAGCTCCAAACTGACTAAATTGTTCAATCGAATCTTGCAATCGTCTACTATTACATTTATACATATGCAAGTCCTCTCTTTCACAGTAGTTACTAAACATTCTAAAATAGATAAATTTTAAGAGATATGGATATAACACTAAAAAAATATGTGCATCTGCACATGATATATGGTAAGTTATGTTCATAATAAGGGGGGAAACGATGGGAACGATTCGCAAAATTGTGGAGGGAGTTCAATTCCCTATGCTTACATTAGTAGCTGGACATAGTGGTGTACATCGAAGAGTTACAGGTATTAACGTAGTAGAGAGCATTGATTTAATTATGTTTTG
This sequence comes from Lysinibacillus sphaericus, assembly GCF_002982115.1. Classification (GTDB taxonomy): domain Bacteria; phylum Bacillota; class Bacilli; order Bacillales_A; family Planococcaceae; genus Lysinibacillus; species Lysinibacillus sphaericus. The sequence goes on from NZ_CP019980.1 coordinate 3,058,812, forward strand.
TCGGCCAAATGAATTGGTCGTCACGACTGGTATTAACTTATCACAGCAGGAAGATTCCTTAGAACAACTCGTTAAGTTAGCTTATAGCAAAAAAGTAGCAGGATTTATTATCAATATCGGCCCTTATATTCCTGCCATTCCTGAATCTATCATCGCTTTTGCTAACGAGCATGATTTCCCTGTTTTTCAAATGCCTTGGCATTGCCGCGTAGCTGATTTATTAAAAACTACTTTTCAATTTATAGCTAACCATCATCAAGAACATTCCATTGAAGAAAAGGTACTTTACAATTTACTTTTTCACTCCAAAAAACAGATGGATACGAGGAAAGTACAACTGGCGCAACTTGGATTCCCACAAGGTAGAGAACTTGCTATTATCACTTGCACAACAATAGGTGTACAATCTAGCATTGACCGCTATGAAGTGATAATCCAATTTGCTTTTCAACATCGTTATAAACGCTTTTTAAAACTAAAACATAAAAATCACCTCATTTTTTTAATTGACCGAGCGCAAATTAATACACCGAACATCCCCTTCTCAAAAGTAGTTGAAGAAATCTATGAAAAAATCAAACAAAAAAATGGCTTTCTCGATATCATTATTGGCAAAGGAAACTATCAAAAAGAACATGAAAATATTCGTAAAAGCTATGAAGAATCGTTAACCGTTATCCAATTAGCACAGCTTCATAACAATCGTTTTTTGTACAAATATAAAGATATCGGTGCCTACCAAATTATTATGGCCGTACAAAACCAACCATTAATGCAATCCTTTAGCCATGATATTTTAGGTCAATTACAACGATACGATGAACTGCACAATACGGATTATATAGCCTTTTTGCGCATATTTCTCGAGGAAAATGGGAGTACAAGTAAAATTAGCGAACGGCAATTTATTCACCGTAATACTGTGCTATATAAAATTAAAAAAATAGAATCACTGTTAGATATGGATTTAACAAATCCATTTACCAAAACCAATCTCTACTTAGCATTTTTAATTGAAGATGTCTTAACACATCAATAATGAATGAGATACTAAGTTTATACACCTCGTTTTATATATCAGAATTTTCGATTAATAGATAACCCTTCTAAATTATTTTTCCTATTCATATAAAGTATTATTGACGTAGCCTTTAAACGTCATAGATTACCCCCACCTGTTGGTATAAGGGAAGTTGCGACAATAGGGTACTAGAAAGTTAAACAGATAAAGCATAACAAAACTACTTATTCGTCGTATCGTTTTGACAATGAATAGAGTAAGAATACCTTATGTAATGTTTTTAGTGCATATAAACGAAGGAGGAATAATGAGGATGGTAACGAATACGGACGTAAAAGAATTAGGGCATTTTATTAATGGCACCTTAGTGGCGGGTCAAAGCGGGCGCTTTTCAAATGTCTATAACCCGAGTACAGGAGCTGTCATTGCCCATGTCCCACTTGCTACAAAGGAGGAGGTTCAACAGGCAATCGCTACTGCTCAAAATGCCTTTCCAGCTTGGCGCGCACTTTCAGTTGGCAAACGGGCGGAGATTGTACTGAAGTTTCGACAATTACTAACAGCACGTATGGACGAATTAATTGACATGATTTGTACTGAAAGTGGCAAAACCATTGAGGATGCTAAGGGTGAAATTACCCGCGGTTTAGAGTCAGTGGATTTGGCAATTAATGCTCCTCATTTAGTTAAAGGGGAATATTCGGTCAATGTAGGCGGAAATATTAATGCCTATTCTACAAAAGCGCCCCTTGGCGTTGTGGCGGCAATTTCTCCTTTTAACTTCCCAGTGATGGTGCCACTTGCCATTACAAGCATGGCAATTGCAGTAGGAAATGCCGTTATTTTAAAACCGTCAGAACGTGTTCCTTGCTCTGCCCTCTTGCTTTCAGAGCTGTGGAAGGAAGCTGGCTTGCCTGATGGGATTTGGACGGTCATCAATGGTGATAAAGAGACGGTAACCGAATTATTAGAAAATCCTTCTGTTGAAGCGATTTCTTTTGTCGGATCAACACCAGTTGCTGAATATATTTACGCAACAGGCTCAAAATATGGAAAACGAGTAACAGCATTAGGTGGTGGTAAAAACAATATGGTGGTCATGCCTGATGCCGATTTGGAACAAGCTGCAAATGCCTTTTTAGGGGCGGCATATGGGGCGGCTTCTCAACGTTGTATGGCGATTTCAACAATTATTCCAGTCGGTGATACAACGGCTAACAAGCTTGTTAAAATATTAGCCGATAAAATTGCCAATTTAAAAGTAGGCCCTTACACGGATCCAGAAGTAGATTTTGGTCCTGTTATTACACAACAATCGAAGGACTCCATCATCGGCTTTATCGATCGCAGTCTTCAAGAAGGTGCTACAATCGTGTGCGATGGTCGCCAACCCGATATCTCAAAAAACTCTAAAGGATTTTACTTAGGGCCAACTCTATTGGATAACGTCAAGCCAGGGATGGAAATTTACGAACAGGAAGTATTTGGACCTGCACGAAATGTCGTACGTGTACAAACATTGGAAGAGGCGATAAGCTTAATTAATAACCATGAGTTAGGAAATGGCGTCACGATTTTTACAAATAATGGGGCTGCTGCGCGTAAATTCACTTCTGAAATAGAAGTTGGGATGGTAGGCGTTAACGTACCTATTCCAATTCCCGTTGGCTACCATAATTTTGGTGGCTGGAAACGTTCAAAATTTGGCGAAGGTCATATGTTTGGGCCAGACCAAGTACGCTTCTTTACAAAGGCTAAAACAATTTCCGAAAAATGGTTTGAGGATACGAACGAGTCTGCATCCTCTTTTGCCTTCCCAAGTAATAACGACTAATAGGAGGAGCCGTTTCATTTTTTGAGGCGGCTTCTTGTTATTAAAAAACTGACGCACCCAAAGGGCCATCAGTTTTAAAAAGCTTACATTTTTTTATTTCCTGAATCCTTTTTCTTCGCTTTTGGCACGTCTGTAAAATCGGCTTCTTCCCCAGCTTCCATACCATAACTCGGATTGTTGTGAATACGAGTATGTGCATCGAAGTCTTCTTCCTCATCTAAACGCTTCATAAGGATTGGGATTGATATAAGCCCAGCAATTCCGACAAGTGCATAAATCCATCTCGACAATACGGCTGTTTGACCGCCAAATAAATATGCGACTAAATCAAATCTAAAAAATCCTATTAGTCCCCAGTTAATTGCACCAATAATTACGAGAACTAAGGCAATCCTATATACTACACCCATTTGTAGCACCTCCTTCCTTCTGTTGTTCCAGCGAAGCAATCATTGTATGGTAATGACAAACCTTTACCATTCTTAAACGCAACACTGTTATAACTGTCTTGGCGATAACGCCAAAATTACTTGCCATTTCTTGAATGTGCAATGTAAATTTTTTACAACACTCATGATGACGGTCTTATTTTTTGCAATAACCGTTTTTTTATACAAAGAGCAATTTCAGCTCGTCGAGAAGAAATTGTTTTCATCAAAATTTTTTGCAATACAAAAATGCACTAATAAAATGCGTAAATGCCATTTAGAATGATGTTCATTTCTATTTTATCTAACGAAAGATTTACGTTACTATCCATTAAGTACCTCTTCTTTTTCAGCAATTTTTATAAAAATGATGTATTCTCTGTCTCCACTAATCGTGTTGCATTTTTTAGGATAGATACTTCATCCTAAAATGCTGGAAACGTTGAACACCCTTCGTTCCTCATTCTTTTCTTATGGTCTAAGGTAACATTCGATAATATAAAAATCATGTATTTTATTGGTAAATTCAGAAAATAGCAAATAAAATATGGTATATTACTTAAGGTATATTCTTCTTAAGGAGCTAATACCCTAAGTTGCTAAGTATTACGTATCATTCTAGATACGATTAATTGAATGACTTATTTATGAAACGTAGGTGAAAGAAAAATATGAAAAAGAAAATTGTAATAAAAGTTATCGTTATGATTGCAATGTTCGCGACATTAAGTACGGTAATGCTATTTCCTTTAAAAAGTTATGCCACAGAACTTTCAGAGCCTATTGTATTAGGGCAATACTTTGATATTTTTCGTGATCCTTCAAAATCCATTACAATTGAGGACATCTTATCTGGTGATTATGATCAATCCTTTGAGACAAGTAACCAAAATTATTTGTTTTTTTGGCATACAAACGATACGATTTGGCTAAGGCTCCATACCGCAGAAATTATGGATAATAAACAAGGGCCCTATTGGCTAGAATCTATTGATAAACTAGACAATGTTGAATTGTTTTTAGTAAAAGAAGATGGTTCTTATGACCAACAAAAGAGCGGAGTTGCCCATATAAACGAGCAAAAGATTGACTACCGTTCGAATGTCTTTACTATAACAGACCCATCTACTACAGCAATTTATGTAAAGTTAGATGGCGTTCTTCCAAAAAGTTTTATGTCCTATTTGTATACAACAGAGGGCTTTTTAGAAAAAATCATTTCATATAAATTTTTCTCGGGTATGTTTTATGGCTTTATGTTTGCCTTATTAATATATAATTTATTTTTGTTTTTTTCTTTAAAAGAAAAAGCGTATTTTTATTATGTCTTGTATATGCTTAGTTTTATTTTTTATCAAGCGACGATGAACTCCTTAGATTTGGAAATTGCAGGTCATTTCTTGCCAGAATGGTTTTTTATCCGATCGTTAGTGATCAGTAGTAATTTTTTACTGATATTTATGATTTTATTTTCCAAAGAGTTTCTAGAGTTAAAAACATATTTACCGAAGTATCACTTACTCGCAAATATTTTATTATGGCTTTCAATTTTATCACTTATTGCCGTATTTATTATTCCAGATGTTGCTATTGTCAATAATTTCACAACCATTTTTGCAGTCGTAGTACTTTCCTTTCTTTGGTTATCTGGACTCCTTGTATGGTTAAAAGGACAAAAAATGGCTCGTTTTTATTTGATTGGTTGGTCGGTTTTACTAGGATCTGTTATTGTTCAAGCGTTAGCCTTTTTAAGTATCATTCCATTTCATCCAAGAATATTCGAGGATATACCAGCAATTGGAGCTACTTTTGAAGCAATCTTTTTATCACTAGCACTCGGGGATAAAATTAATCTTATTAAAAAAGAACATCAAAAAATGCAGCAAATGTTAACTGAAACGCTTGAATATAAAGTACAGGAACGAACGCAAGAGTTAGAGAAAGCAAGGCAAGAGCTTGAAAATATCGCCAATACTGATAAATTGACGCAAATACCAAACCGAGTCCGCTTAGATGATGTATTGGATGAAGCATTAAAGCAAGCACAAAATCATGCAACGCCTCTTTCTATTATTTTGCTCGATATTGATTATTTTAAAGCCGTAAATGATGAATTTGGTCATCAAGTTGGGGATATTGTATTGATTAATGCAGCGGAGTTATTTAAAAAATCTATTCGGGAACAGGATACAATCGGTCGATGGGGTGGTGAGGAATTTTTAGTTATTTGTCCTCAAACCACATTACATGAAGCACTTCAACTTGCTGAGCAGCTCCGACATCAGCTAGAGAATTATCAGTTTCCAATCGTAAAGCAAAAAACGAGTAGCTTTGGTGTAACCACTTATGTACATGGGGATACGCTTACAACATTATTAACAAGATGCGATCAAGCATTGTATCAAGCAAAAAATAATGGACGTAACTGTGTCGCGTATTTACATAATGAAGAAACAACAGTTCCCCATTTCATTTAAAAAATCCCTTCTAGCCTCATGCTAAAAGGGATTCTTTTTATTTCTGCCAATTACTTAATTCCTTCAGCAATTCTGGCAATTGGAGTTTCTTGACATCTATAGGCGGTAATGCATGAATAAATTCTTTGCCATAAGATTTTGTGCTAATACGGCGATCTAGCACAATAAATGCGCCCTTATCTTGGGATGATCGAATTAAACGGCCAAATCCTTGCTTAAAGCGCATAATTGCTTCCGGTAAAGATAGCTCCGTAAAGGAGTTGTGCCCTTGTAATGTTAGATGTTTGGCTCGTGCCTTGAACACTGGCTCCTCTGGTGAAGAAAACGGTAGTCGTACAACAATGACAGAAGAAAGTGCATCACCAGGAACGTCTACCCCTTCCCAAAAGCTGTTTGTGCCAAATAGCACTGCTTGGTTGAACTTCTGAAATGATTTAAGAATGCGCATTCGACTACCACCTGTGACACCTTGTGCAAAGAGCATATAGTCATCGAGAAGCTCACTATCTTGTATCAGCTCAACCGTTTTTCTTAACATATCTTGGGCAGTGAATAACACAAAGCAACGTCCTTCTGTCATGCGAACCGTGCGTGTAATCGCATGTGCCACTGCTTCAATATAATCTGCCTGCGTCACCTGTTGAATATCTGGCATATCTGTGACAATAAACGCTTTTGCACCAGAATAATATGATGCTGGTGCTTGTAACTGCATAACTTGGACACTATCTGAAATGCCAAGCTGACGTGTAATAAAGCGTTCATTTCCTGGTACCGTTAAAGTGCCTGAAGTCCAAACGATACTTGCTTGTTTACGAAGTGGCGCCATTACTTTTTCTATAATTGGTGTTACATTAACTGGCTTCTTATAAACATGCAGACTGCCAGGGACACTGCGTAAATCAAATTCAAACCAAACGGAATGTTCGTCCTGATGTAAAAGGAAAATTTCCTCCCATTCCGCAATTCTTAGCTTCATCTCTCGAATCCAATAGTGCCACTCAGATAAAATAAAAACCTCATTTTTGTCTAACTGTTCAATATTATTTTCAAAAGCTTTACCAGCTTCCACCGCGAGATCAAGCCAGTGCTGTAATAGTTTGCTGACTTGTAAGAGCGGCTCTTTTGCTAGTGATACATCCTCTAAGAACAGGGTACATTTGCTACTAGCCTGTTTGCCTCGAACTTGCTGTTGCATTTTTTGTACAGCATGCCCAATGGTGTCATCGAAAACGCGCTGTAATCGGATAAATTGTTTGTCAAGTTGCTGTAAACTTTGCATTGGGATGCGCTGTTTCTTTTTAGCTGCCTGACTGAATTGTTGAAAGAGCGCTGTATCTTCCATTGTTCCAATTTGGCCAAAAATATATTTCCATTGTGTGTAGGAAAAGACGGTTTCATCTTGTTGCATAGCTGCTTGAATAACTTGATGCGCTTCATCGATAATCCACCCATCGATTTGTCTAAAGATTGGTGTTTGACGAACTAAATCACTAATGACCATCGAATGATTTGTCACGATGCAATCCGCTGTCGTACTATTTTTTAATGCTTGCTCATAAAAATCAAAGCCCTTTGTCGGTTTCTCCTCAGGCAATTTGCGAATTTTTTCTAAAAAAAGCTGTCCCCCACCGGAAACATTCAGTTCACTTAATACGCCTGTCTGCGTTTTTGTCAGCCAGACAAGCAACTGTAAGATGGTAAAAGTATCATCATATGATTCATCCGCATATGCCATACACTGTTCAAAGCGAGCAAGGTCGATATAATGTTGCATGCCTTTCAGTACAGCAACGTTTACTTTTGTATCAAGAATTTTTTCGATTTTTAGTAGTTCTTCTTCTACAAGTTGCTCTTGTAGATGTGCTGTATACGTACTAATTGCAATTTTTTTATTGTTCGCCCGCGCATATAAAATACTAGGTAAAAGATAACCGACTGTTTTGCCTATGCCCGTCGAAGCCTCAATCACACATTCTTCTTTGTCATTTAATGCTTGCCAAATCGTATCCATCATCGTAAATTGCGCAGGTCGTTGCTCGAAGTTGGGCATAGCTTTTGTCATCAGTGCTTCTTTTTCATTTATTGTTTTTGGATAAGGTGCTAGCTCGGATTTTAGAACCCGTTTTTGACGACCATCACAAATTGCAATATTGCGATAGTACGTAATATTTTCATCAGTTGTTCTATGATGACGTTTAAGTTGTAATGCTTCAAAGAAAAGCTGGGACAAATTAGATTTTAAACGGAATGAACGTTTATGCATTTGTTCGAGCGTTAGTTGTGGAAGGCTTAGAAGCTCTTTCCAACTACGTTTAAAAAGTTCAGCCGTTGCCAGCGCATCATCATCCGCTCTATGCGCATTTTCAAGTTCAATATTTAAGTCTGCGGCTAAATCACCTAGCTTAAAGCTAAGAGACATGGGAAATAAAATTTTTGCTAGTTCAACTGTATCCATTTTCTTACCATGCCATTTTGGTAAACCCGCTCGTTTAAATTCTGCTTGTAAAAAGGATAAGTCAAAATCCGTATTATGCGCGACAAAAACACAATCGGAAATTAATTCGTATATGTAGTCGGCATGTGCCTCGAACGGCAAGGCATCTTTCACATCCTCGTCCGTTATATGCGTTAAATCTTGAATAAAGGACGGAATCGATTTCCCTGGATGAATAAACTTTGTATAGGTGCGTTCTATTTTCCAATCCTTCATAATGACAATGGCAATTTGAATCATTCGGTCACCATTTGCTGGAGAATGACCTGTCGTCTCCAAATCAACTATTGCATACTTTTGACTTTCCATCATACATCTCAACTCACAGTTCACATTAGATAGATGAATTTTATCATAAATACATCTCGCAGGTCATCCTTGCGCCATTTCAATAAAAAAATGCACGAGAATCATATGAATTATGCGAATTTTGCGAATTGTTCTGGTGACTGGCACCCAAAAAAATCCACTTCGCTTTCTGCGGATACACCGTTAGCGAAGTGGATTTTACTAAAAGAATTGTGTGGGTGACTGGCACTACAATACAGTTGCTTCTGGCTCGTAGGCAATCATTTCTTTAATGGTATTGCCTTCTCCCATAATGGCTACTGTCGGTTTATGGTCCTTGGCCTCTGCATTATCCACATAAACATAAGAAATAATGATTACAATATCTCCACGTTGTACGAGACGCGCTGCTGCACCATTGACACAAATCACGCCTGATCCGCGCTCACCTGCAATAATATACGTTTCAAAGCGCGCACCATTGTTATTATTCACAATATGCACTTTTTCATTTGGTAACATTCCAACGGCATCTAAAATATCCTCATCAATTGTAATCGAGCCTACATAATTTAAATCCGCTTCCGTTACAGTAGCACGGTGGATTTTACTATTCATCATCATTCGTAACATGTTATTTTCCTTCTTTCACATTAAAAATACAATTATCAATTAAACGTGTTTGGCCGATGTAGACGGCGGCTGCCAAAAGAACTTGTTCCGTTTGGGCTGTTACAGGCAGGAGATCCGGATAAGCCAATAATTCTATATAGTCAATTTTGCCATGTGTGCGTGCTGCGATATGAGCTTTTGCCTTTGCAAGGGCTGCTGTTGCATCACCATTTGCTAAAAAGCTATGTTGAGCCAGTTGCAAAGCCTCATAAATCGCCGGTGCTTCTGTGCGGTCCACCTCGTTCAAATATACATTACGAGAAGACTTCGCTAAGCCATCTTCCTCTCGGACAATTGGTACAACACGAATCTCTAAAGGAAAATGGTAATCTCGCACCATCGTAGAGATAAGTGCCACTTGTTGGGCATCCTTTTGTCCAAAGTAAGCACGTGTTGGCTGTGTTAAATGAAACAATATTGAGACCACCTGTAAAACACCATCAAAATGCCCTGGACGGCTTGCTCCGCATAGAAGCGTTGCCTGCTCACCTGCGCGGATACGAATACCACCATCATGCGGATATATCTCTTCCACACTTGGTGCAAAGATTATGTCTACACCGACAGATTGTGCTAAAGCAGTGTCCCTTGCCAAATCACGAGGGTAACTTTCAAAATCCTCATTTGGCCCAAATTGTGTTGGGTTAACAAAAATGCTCATCACAACAAGGTCATTTTCTGCACGAGCTTTTGATGCTAATGTTAAGTGACCTTCATGTAAAAAACCCATTGTTGGCACTAGTCCAATTGTTTTTTGTGCTCGTTTAGCTGCTTGAATTTCTGATGTCAGTGCTTTGATTGTAGTAATGACTTTCATTTACTTTACGCCCCCGTATAACTGATCCAATGCTTCTTCTTTCATCGTAAAGGAGTGGTTTAATGTTGGAAATGTCCCTGTCTTCACAGCATTAACAAAACTTGCAATGCCGCTGCTGGCTTCACTTCCCATATCAGCAAATTGTGCTACAAATTTTGGCACATGGTGCGAACCATAGCTCAGCATGTCATGGAAAACTAATACTTGTCCATCAGCCTCAATACCCGCCCCAATACCAATTGTCGGAATCGTAAGTGCTGCGGATACTAAATCCGTTAGTTGATGTGGAATACATTCTAAAACAACTGCACATGCGCCTGCCGCTTCACATTGTTTGGCATTTTCAATAAGTTGAGCTGCCTGTTCCGCGGTTTTCCCTTGCACCTTATAGCCTCCAAGCACACCTGCTAATTGCGGTTGCAAACCTAAATGTGCAACGACTGGAATACCTGCTGATGTTAATTTACTAATCACTGGCACGACATCTCCTGCACCTTCAACCTTAAGGGCATCTGCACCCGTTTCTTGCATCATGGATACCGCTGTTTTTAACGTGTCATTGACATCCCCGTGATAAGAACCAAATGGCATGTCCACGACAACAAACGTATTTTTTGCCCCACGACGGACAGCTTTTGCATGATGAACCATATCGGCTACTGTCACTGGCATTGTAGAAGAATAACCGAGTACAACCATTCCAAGTGAATCTCCCACTAAAATCATATCAACGCCGGCTTGCTCGGCAAATGTTGCGGAAGGATAATCGTAGGCTGTTAGCATCACGATTTTCTCCCCATTTGCTTTCATCTTTAAAAAATCTGATGTTGTCTTCATTGTGTAGTCCTCCTTTTTTAAGGAAAGAAAACAAAAAAGACCTTTCTATTCCTAAATTTGGACAGAAAGGTCATGAGTTCGTTCAGTACCGTTTTTTCCTCAGATGCATGATGAGGTTTTAACGTTAATTAGGCAGACAAAAACTAGTCGCGACTTATCATTTGCGATTAGGTTTCCCACTCAATCAAGTTAAATTTTGAACGTATCGTTTTCTTCCGTCCCTGTCTATAAAAGATCAAGGCAGATATTTGTTGTAAATTGTAAAACGCTGTTGAAGGTGCCGTTCACAAGGATACTGCCCTTCAGCCATTACTATAACAGATTCACTAGCTAATCTTCAATTAGTTTTTTCTAGTAATTCACTACAAGGAGCATTTATTTGTAAAGATAATGGTAAAAAAAATTGACAAGTATATACTATACGTCATATACTATCCACATACTATACAACATATAATATAAAACCTTGTATAGGTAATAGAATGTGAGGTGGAAAGATGACATTTCAGCTTGGCTCCGCATTACTTGACGCTTGTGTACTTGCCATTGTCGATAAAGAGGATGCATACGGTTACTCGTTAACACAGCAAGTGCAATCTGTGATGGATATATCCGAATCAACGCTGTATCCGGTATTACGTCGTTTACAAAAAGCTAATTATCTAACAACGTATGACCAACCCTATCAAGGACGAAATAGACGGTATTATCAAATTACCGAGCAAGGGCGTAAACGATTGCTCGAGCTTTTACAGGAATGGCAAATGTATAAACAAAAAGTTGACTGTGTACTTTTAGGAGGGAAATTAGATGGATAGAGAAAGCTATTTAAAAAAGCTACGAGGGAAATTACGGCGTCTTCCAGCGCATGAACTAAATGCAGCGCTTGTCTACTATGAAGAGTATTTTGATGAAGCAGGCGTAGAAAATGAGCAACAAGTTATACAACAACTAGGCTCTCCTTCTGTTGTGGCCTCACAAATAATGGCTGATTTTGCCTTAAAGGATTTAGATGCGACACCCGCTTCTACAAAGAAAAATATGACGGCTATTTGGCTTATTATTCTTGCAATCTTGTCGGCACCACTATCTTTACCATTACTTGCCGTAGCGGTAGCACTTATTATATCGGTTGGAGCAGTTATTTTTAGTTTTGTTATTGCAATCGTTGCAATGGTATTAAGTATTTTTTTTGGCGGTATTGTAGCACTTATTTCAGGAGTGCTCGTATTAACCGAACACTGGCCAACCGCATTACTCTTTATAGGCATAGGATTAGTAGTAACAGGTTTAGGCGTCCTGCTTTTCCCAATCGTTACCCGCCTACTAAAGAAAATTGGTATGGTTTGCGTGGAAGTATTAGCAAACTTGTTCCATAAAATGACGAAAAAGCACAAGGGGGGACTATAGATGACTTCACGACATAAGCTCATCGCTTTTAGTATGATTACTTTAGGGATTTTACTTGCCGTCGTTGGTTTTACCTCTGGTGGTAAATGGGTAATTGTAAAAGGGGATAACGGCTTCTCTGTACCAAGTAATAATGGGCTCGAAAAGAATTCCCATACACTCGAAGCATTTTCAGATATCCATGTAATAAACAACTATGGAGATGTTGAAATACTTCAGGGCGATAGCTACACATTAGAAACAAATGTTGTTAAAAACACAGATGTATCTTACAGCATGGATAATGGTACATTAACAGTTGAAACAAAAAGTAAAGGAAAAAATGGCGTCACATTTGGCATTGGAACGTTTAAAACACCTTCTATCATCATTACTGTGCCAAAAGATGCAAAGTTAAATTCGGTTATAGTAGACAGTGATTTTGGCGATACGATGCTTCAAGGACTACACTACCAACAGCTAACTATCAAAGGGGATTATGGGGATATCCTACTCCAAAATATTACTAGTGACAAAACGGAGATTACACAGGCTTTCGGGGATTTGACACTCGAACAATTCATCAGTAATGGCTTTGTTGTTGAAAGCGAGCATGGAGAAATTGATATAGAAGGAACACTTAACGGTCAATCACAAATCACTTCTAACTTTGGGGATACAACGTTAGACTTGCAAAATAAAAAAAGTGAACTAGGCTTTGAGTTAAAAACAAGCTTTGGGGAGATTACAGTGAATGATCGTGAGCACAATAGCAAGGCTTCACAACCTCTTGAAGGAAATAATCAGCTAAATGTGTCTCTGTCACATGGGGATTTAGAATTATCCTTAAACTAAACGTCACATAGCCTCAGCGCTCATCATGAAACGTTATCTTACTTAAAAAACAAGAGAATGGGACAAAACTATAAAAATTTAAGGAACAGAGGAAAGCTGTTCATAAATTTTTGCTATATGGGGACCTTAGCTATTCTTGCTTTTGCAATTAAAAAAATTAGAAGTGTTCACTCAGTTGTTGGTAGCGGAGGTGGTGACTCCAGCTCCGAACAGCACATAATGTAAGACGCGGGCAACAACCGCATAGCAAAAAAGTGTTAGATTGATTGGGTTCAATCTAACACTTTTTCTCTTATGTCCCATCCTCTTTCATTTTTTATAAAATTTTAATATCACCTGAATAAATCGTTCGTATTGTCCCATCGTTTTGCGTTAGCTGAAGCACGCCATCATCTGTAATACCGCTAGCAATTCCTTCAAAGCGTTCTCTTAAAGTTGTCACTTCGATGCGTTGTCCAATCGTGCACGACATCTGCTCCCAAAGCGCTTTAATACTAGAGAAGCCCTCTTTCACGTATAGTGCAGTAAACTGCTCCAAATATTGCAAAATTGTTGCGACAAGTGCAGCACGGTTAATTTCCTCCCCTGCCGCAATACGTAACGATGTCGCAATATCTGCGATGTCTGGTGAGAAATCGTTTTCTAGCTGGTTGGCATTGATGCCGATTCCTACAAGTAATGCTTGTACAAGATCTGCCTCTGCCTGCATCTCTGTTAAAATACCTGTGCATTTCTTACCGTTTATCAGTAAATCATTTGGCCATTTAATAGCAGGCTCTACATGTTTATACAATGTTTTAATCGCCATTGTAACCGCAACCGCTACGACAAGTGTGAACGAAGATGCTTGCTGTGGTGAGACATCTGGTCGTAAAATAATGGTCATCCAAATACCCGTACCATTTGCTGATTCCCATGGTCTTGCCATACGTCCACGCCCTGCTGTTTGTTCTTCACTAATCACAATTGTGCCATCTGGAGCACCTTCCTGTGCAAGTTTATGGGCAATGGTTTGTGTGGAATCGACTACATCAAAATAGTGAATTTCTCGCCCAAAACGCTCTGTATTTAAAAATAATTCTATTTGTGTGGGACTTAAGCTATTCGGTACACCAGTCAACATATAACCTTTTTTCTTAACGGTTTCAAAAGTATAGCCTTCCTCTTGCAACGTCTGCATATGCTTCCAAATAGCTGTACGTGAAACCCCTAGTGAATCTGCCAACTCCTGTCCTGAAACCGCCTCACCGCTAGATGCTAATAATCTTTTTAAAATTTCATCCTTCATGGACATACTCATACTCAAACCAATCCTTTAGTATTTTTCTTCATTGCAAACCTTAACCCATAACCTATCTCATTAGCACGAAATGCGAATAAGATTTACCATTCATGCTTTAAAATACTGAATAAAAGAGAATCTCGCCAGCCGTCTTTTAGTAGCAAATCTTGCCGTATTCTACCTTCGTAAGTCATACCGATTTTTTCTAACACTTTTGCCGAGCCTAGATTTCTTGGGTCACAAGTAGCAAAAATACGGTGTAAATTGAATGCACTAAATCCAAATTCAATCAGAAGCTTTGCTACTTCAGTAGCGTATCCCTTTGCCCAATCATCTGGATGAATAATATAACCAATCTCACCTTGTCTATTGGTAAAATCCCGAATATTCATTTCTCCAGCACCGATGACTCGATTCTTTTCCATAACAGCAAAAACGAAACGACTTCTCGGAACGTTAGCCGCCTCCAAAACTACTTGTGTTACAAAATCTTGTGACTCTTTCTCGGAATTCGGACCCCAAGGTTGATATTGGCAAACAATTGGTTGCGATGCATATGCATGCACAGCGCTCCAATCTTGTTGTTCCATTTCTCTCAGTATCACTCTCTCACCTTTTAAATGGTTCATGTCAATCATCACCCAAACACCCCTTGATTGAAATTTACTTCACGATTTATGTATAAAGTGTGTGCTATGTCCCAAAAAAGATAAAGCAAGTGACCCTTTTAATGACGTATTTTCATGGTCACTTGTTGTCACTTGCTTAATTTACTTTATATCAACAATGATTCATCCTTTATGGACATACGCACGCTCAAACCAATCCTTTATGTGGTTTCGCTCATTTATTAGCTCCCCGTTAACAACAGCCGTTAGAATCCTTTGCAACGCTTCTTTTAACCATGGACCACGTTTTTGTTCAGACCATTGTAGTAAATCCATTCCATTGACTACAAGCTCTTGGCGATTTCTTATTGGTAATCTTGCCTGCACTTCACGTATACTGTGCTGCGAAATGGTAACTTGCTCTTTCAATTGTGCAAAGTAGTGTGCTGTTTCAAGCTCCTCAAGCGAATACGTAAAATAGTCCATGCTCGTCCAGCCATTCTGTAAGGCATGGAACGCACTTAAAACAGCCTTCACAAATGCCATTTCCTTATTCGATAAACGATAAGCACGCAACACTTCCTGCCAATTTTCTTTTTGTCCAAGAGCAAAATACGCCCAACCGCAAGTTGCATTTTCTACAGCAAAACCACGCCAATGGTCTACTTGGAAATCCCCTTGTAAATAAGACACAAGTCCACTTATTTCAAGCTTTTTAATGCCATTATATACATCTTTTCCTAGCCATAGCTTATCAAGTTCAGCCTTCATGCGCTCTTTGGCAACCCATGCAATATCGGGGGCCTTTTGCTGCATTGCCTGAAGGGTAGCCGCTTCAATCGAAAAGCCAAGCTGTGCTGAAAATCGCACAGCTCTTAGCATTCGTAAGGCATCCTCGGCAAAGCGCACCTTCGCCTCCCCTACAGCTCGAATCACGCTAGCCTCAATATCACGTTGTCCACCGTAAAAATCAACAAATGACCCATCTCTACGCATGGCTATAGCATTCATCGTAAAATCACGGCGCTGTAAATCTTCTTTCAAGGAACGTACAAAATGAACTTCCTCAGGTCTTCGATGATCTGTATACTCTCCATCTGTGCGATAAGTTGTTACTTCAACAGGCCCTTCTGGCACAATGACAAGTATAGTACCATGTTGAATACCGATATCAACGGTACGATTAAAAACAGTTTTAACTTCTTGTGGCAATGCATTTGTCGCTACGTCAACATCATGTGCAGGACGATTTAAAATTGCATCTCGCACAGCGCCACCTACGACAACTGCTTCAAAGCCAGCCTCCTCCAATTGCTCAATAACTGTGAAGGCTGCTTGCCATTCTTTAATGTTTTGCATGGTTTATTTCCGCTACCTTTTCATACAGTTGTTCATACTGCTCGACAATTTTAGATGAATGGAATTTTTCATTGACTGCGCGCATTGCTGCTTCACGGAAACGAAGTAATTTATCTTCATCATTTAATAATTCTACAGCATACTCAGCTACTGCATCTGTATCGCCTAATTCTACTAAGTAGCCATCGACACCATGATCAATGACTTCTGGTATTCCACCAACGTTCGAACCGATACATGGCACACCACAAGCCATTGCTTCTAGCAGTACAAGGCCAAAAGATTCCTGTTGAGACAGTAATAGCTTTAAATCACTAATAGCGTATAATTCAGCTAAATTTTCTTGCTTGCCTAAAAATAAAACATCCTTCACATATGGACTTTCCTTTACTTGGTCCATCACACGATGCTTTTCAGGTCCATCTCCTACTAACAATAGTTTCGCTTTCATATTAGCGCGGATTTTCATAAAGGCATCGACAATATGAGGAAGGTTTTTAATTTTACGGAAATTTGACACATGAATGATAACTTTTTCATCAGCTTGAATACCAAACTGTTCTTTTAAGTTACCAGCGTCAAGTGGACGATATTCACGCTCATCTACAAAGTTATAAATTGTTTCAATTGGTTTTACTGTATCAATTAGTTTGTAAGTTTGTTCTTTGAGTGACTGTGATACTGCTGTGACAATATCAGATTTATCAATGCCGTATTTAATAGCTTGTGAAAGCGTTGAATCCTGTCCAAGCACGGAAATATCTGTGCCGTGTAGCGTTGTCACAATACCTATATTTTGCCCACTCATTTCTCGGGCTAGCACCGCACATACAGCATGTGGGATAGCATAATGTACATGGAGTACATCTAGCCCTTCATCTTTAATCACGTCCGCCATTTTACTCGCTAATGCAATATCATACGGCGAATACTGAAATACTGAATAATTGTTTACTTCTACTTCATGGAAAAAGACGGTCGGATAAATTTTATTCAATCGAAATGGTACGCTGGAGGTGATGAAATGTATTTCGTGTCCTCTCTCTGCAAGCATTTTTCCTAATTCTGTTGCAATCACACCAGAGCCTCCAACAGTTGGATAACAGGTAATGCCGATTTTTAGCTTTCTCATTCGATGATCATCCTTTCTAAAATCACGTCTTTTAGTCTCGTCTTTCTTGAATCAGTCTCCAATCCACAAAGCCTTCTTGTAGGCCTTTTAGTAATATTTCTGCAGTTCCCATATTTGTTGCCAGTGGCACTTGGTAAACATCACAAAGACGGATAAGTGCAGAAACATCTGGCTCATGTGGTTGTGCTGTTAATGGATCACGGAAGAAAATCACCATGTCCATATCATTGTTGGCAATCATAGCGCCAATTTGTTGATCTCCTCCAAGAGGACCTGAGCGAAAACGTGTAATTTCTAAGCTCGTAGCTTCCATCACACGTTGCCCTGTTGTACCTGTAGCATAAAGCGTATGCTCATTTAAAATATCGCGGTAAGCAATAGCAAACTGTACTAGATTATCTTTTTTGCGATCATGTGCAATCAATGCAATTTTCATAAGTATTCCATCCGTTCTTTAGATGATGTTTTCTAAACCATAAACGAGCTGATCCATTTTCATAACTTCTTCTACACAAAAAGCAACGCCAGACATAAAGGAATTACGATTTAATGAGTCATGACGGATTGTTAACAGTTGGCCGTCTCCTCCAAATAATACTTGCTGGTGTGCCACTAAACCAGGTAAGCGAACAGAATGAATGCGCATGCCATCAAAATCTGCTCCTCTTGCTCCTTCAATCGTTTCTTTCTCCTCTGGATGACCTTGCATTTTTTGTGCACGCACCTCTTGGATCATTTGTGCTGTTTTAACCCCTGTACCAGATGGTGCATCTAACTTCTGGTCATGGTGCATCTCAATGATTTCTACATCAGGTAAATATTTTGCTGCTTCTTTAGCAAATTTCATCATCAGAATCGCGCCAATCGCAAAGTTTGGTGCAATAATACAACCTAACTCCTTCTCATTCGCAAGTGCTGATAATTCTTCTAGTTGTGCATCTGTAAAACCTGTTGTACCAATCACTGGTCGTACATTTAAATTTAATGCTTCTTTTGTATGATGATATACTGCATGTGGATTCGTTAAATCGACTAAAACATCAGGGGCCGTTGCCTCTACTAGTTCATGCATATCTGTAAATATTGGTGCTGTATAGCTTGCTGGGAACATTTCTAAATCAGCTAATGTATGACCAACCTCTTTATAATCTAGTACAGCTACTAACTCCATTTTGGCATGTTTCATGACTGTATGTACAGCTTCTGCTCCCATTTTTCCTCTTGGCCCTGCAATGGCTACACGAATCGACATTATTCCTCTTCCTTTCTTGTCCAGCGATCCTTATCTCTCGTCTCAAATTTATGTATGACACGCAACAGTGCCTCATCTAATTTTATACCTTGTGCATTTGCAAAGCATACTAAAACAAAGAAAAAGTCACCTAGTTCTTCTTCAATACTATTCGTTTCTTCTGTGCTCTTTTTCTTTTTTTGACCGTAAACGTCCTGCACTTCGCGCGACAGTTCTCCAAGCTCTTCCGTTAAACGTGCGAGTAGTTCAAAAGGTGGGAAATAACCTTCCTTAAATTGCCCAATGTAATCATCCACACGTTTTTGCAAGGCTTGCATCGTAATCTGTTCTGTCATCTAATATCACACTCCTAATTACCATCGTATAAAATTTACACCATTGTTGTCAAAAACAATAAAATGACAGATAATAGAATCCACTACTTCATAGCTAAGAACTACAGGAGGTCTTATGTTTAAACAGATTAAAATACGTAATATTATCGCAATAATGCTCGGAGCAGCCATTTTTAGCTTTGGTTTTGTACACTTTAATATGCAAAATCATTTAGGTGAAGGCGGTTTTAGCGGAATTACCCTTGTTCTCTATTTTACACTAGGTTGGGATCCCGCATTACTTAATTTACTGTTGAATATTCCAATGTTTATTTTAGGTTGGCGCTTACTAGGTAAAAAATCTTTTATTTACACATTAATTGGTACCATTTCAGTATCAATTTTCCTGAAAATTTTCCAGAAATACCAATTCACTATTCACTTAGAGGATGATTTATTTCTCGTGGCATTGTTTGCCGGTATCTTCGTTGGACTTGGACTAGGAATTGTGTTCCGCTTCGGAGGTACAACTGGTGGTGTGGATATATTAGCACGTCTCGGACATAAATATCTAGGCTGGAGTATGGGGAAAACCATGTTTATATTCGATGCCATTGTTATTTTATTATCTTGGCTAACATTTTTAGATGCACGTTCAATGATGTACACGCTTGTCGCTGTATTCGTAGGTGCTCGTGTTATTGATTTTGTACAGGATGGCGCCTATTCAGGGCGTGGCGCACTCATTATTTCAGAAAAATCTAGTGCGATAGCGGATATGATTACTTTGCGCATGGAACGAGGTGTCACGATTTTAGAAGGTCACGGTCACTTTACAAAACAAGCAAAAGAAGTAATTTACTGCGTTGTTGGACGCAATGAAGTTGTACGCTTAAAATCGATTATTCATGAGGTCGATCCGCATGCTTTTGTCTCTATTTCAGAAGTTCGGGATGTTGCGGGAGAAGGCTTTACGCTGGACGATCAAAAGCAACCTTTACATTAAGGTTCACATATTGCAGTAGCGCAGATTAAATAGATTCTAAAATACTAGCTATGTAAATAAATTAAAAAAACTTGTTATAGTGGTTAACCCACTATAACAAGTTTTTTAGTCGTCACTACGCATATTTGTAAATATTAATATTAAACGTAATAATTCTAATACAGCTACTGCTGCTGCTGCCACATAAGTTAACGCAGCGGCACTTAACACTTTACGTGCAGGGCGTTCTTCTTCATTGGTAATAATACCAAGGGAATTCATTTGCACTAATGCACGCTTCGATGCATCGAATTCAACTGGTAGCGTAACTAATTGGAACACTACGCCTGCTGCTAATAGGACAATACCTAGTAATAACATGTTTGATAACCCAGAAAAAATACCAATCATAACGAATATCCAAGATGCGTTTGATGAAATATTTGCAACTGGTACAAGCTTACTACGTAAAGTAAGCATTGAATATGCCTCTTTATGCTGAATAGCATGACCTACTTCATGGGCAGCAACTGCTGCGCCAGCAACACTTGCTTCATAGAAATTGCTTTCTGATAATGCGACTGTTTTTGTCGCAGGATTGTAGTGATCAGATAACACACCTTGGGTTGGCACAACTCGCACATCGTACAAACCGTTCGCATCTAAGATCGCCCTAGCTACCTCAGCACCAGTTTGTCCCTTCATGGTACGTTCCTTTGCAAACTTTTTATACGTACCTTTTACCTTCATCTGTGCGTACAATGGCAGCAGCATAATAATCGCAAAATAAACAATATACATGCTTGTTGACAATTTTCTAACCCCTTTCTATCTCGATACTATAATTCTATAGAGATTTCCCTAATTGGGCAAATATTTGCGCCACCTAATTGAGAAAATGGCGATAAAAATACAAGCAATTGATAACCAAAATGTAAAATAGCCAATGATACTTGTATAGTCTGCTAAATCACGGTACATTGGCATTTGTCCAAATACATAGTCAATGACATCATTGTGCAAAGTCCATACCGCAGCAAAAGCAACATGCCAATATGAAAATACATATTTACCGATATAAAGAACACCTTGGACAGCCATCGCAAAATGTGAAGCAATCAGCATCCAACCTTGCCAGCCTATATAGCCCGTTTCAACTAGCGTCCAAAGATTCATCACATCCGCCCAAATACCATATTTAACCAATGTCACAAGCGCTAATACTTCCATCAATGGCCATCGTTTTCCTAAAATCCATGCCAGCAGCACAAAACAAAAAAATAAACTAGCAGTGGGACTATCTGGTACAAAAATATAAAAAATGGGCTTTGTTATCGCAAGTTGCCAACCATACCAGTAATAGCCGTAAATGGTTCCTAACAAGTTAATAAGCAGTAAAATGATTAAAAATGTTTTATGCGTAAGGAGATACCAAATGTTTGCAGACGTTATTTGCATGATTAAAACTCCTTTACTATCCGTCTATTCTAAGATGTCTTTTTTCCTCGATTTTTATGTATGATGTGACGGCTGCGCTTCTTAGTCCACTATGTCATATCGTAGTTTCCTTTCAAAGCTGTGCCTTATTAAGTATATCGTAAACATCCATATAATTTTGATAAAAACTAGAAAAAAAGAGTCAGTTTCCTGACTCTTTTTGAAATTATTCAGCTTTTAAGCTTTCGATAAACTCAGCAAGCTTTTGAAGATCTTCATCAGATCCTGTCCATAGACCTGCTGGCATTTTACCGCTAGGCGTACCATTGTGTGCGATATCAATTATTTCATCAGCTGTTAAGCCAGTGTTCATAAGTGTTGGCGCACCAGCACCACCTTCTAAGCCTTCACCGTGACATGTAATACATGCAGAGCCGGCATAGATTTGGTAACCTTCTGAGCCTTTATCGAACTCTACAGTTTCCACGATAGCACCTTGAATTTTTTGAGCTTCCCAGTCATGATTAACAACTGACTCCCAAGTTAAATAGAACATAGCAGCCAATGTTAATAACATAAACGCAGTTGGTAACGGACGTTTAGACGGACGGCGTTCTGGACTCTTATCTAAAAATGGCATTAATAATAGCGCTCCAAATGCTAGACCTGGAATGACAATTGCTCCGATAACATTATATGGACCAGAAGCAAATGAGTATTTTAAGAGTTGGTACATGAATAAGAAGTACCAGTCCGGTAATGGCGTGTATGCTCTTGTTGGATCAGCTGGCCCTTCAAGTGGAGATGGGTGAGCGACTGTTAACAGTAAATAACCGATTAAGAAAACAGCACCTACCATCCATTCTTTTAGTAAGAAGTTCGGCCAGAAAGCTTCAGTTTTACCTGGATATTCGGAATAATCCTTTGGAACGTTCGGCATTCTGTGATTCGCTTTGATACGAGAATCGCCGACAAATTTCATTCCTTTTCCGCGATGCATAGTGTCCCCTCCTTTAAAAAATCATCGAACCGTCAAGAAGTATTACAACGGCCCTGAAATTCCTTGACGACGAATCATGATAAAGTGTGCTGCAAGTAACCCAAACAATACTGCAGGCAAGAAGAATACATGAATCGCAAAGAATCGTGTTAACGTTTGAGCACCAAGAATAGTACTGTCACCCGCTAATAATACTTTAATCATCGAACCGATAAACGGTACAGATGCTGCAATTTCGATACCTACTTTAGTAGCGAATAATGCTTTCATATCCCATGGTAATAGGTATCCTGTAAAACCAAGACCCATCATTACTCCAAAAATACCTACACCAACCATCCAGTTTAACTCACGAGGTTTCTTATAAGACCCTGTGAAGAATACACGAAGCGTATGTAAGAACATCATTACAATTACTAATGAGGCTCCCCAGTGGTGCATACCGCGCACGATTTCACCAAATGCTACTTCGTTTTGTAAATAATAAACTGACTTCCAGGCATTCACGACGTCTGGTACATAGTACATTGTTAAGAACATACCAGAAAGAATTTGAATTACTGTGATGAAAAATGTTAATCCACCAAAGCAGTAAACGAATGCTGAAAAATGGTGTGCAGGGTTCACGTGCTCTGGCACTTCGTGGTCGGCAATATCACGCCAAATTGGTGTAATATCTAATCGTTCATCGACCCAATCATAAATTTTATTTAGCACTGAATTCGTACCCCCTTACAAATTAAACTAGAGTATTTGCTCTTGCTGGACCAATCATTAAATAACCATCTTTTTCTTGTACTTCAAATTCATCCAACGGACCTAGAGGTGGTGTACCTGCAATGTTTGCCCCGTTTTTCTCGTAACGCCCTGCATGACAA
Organism: Lysinibacillus sphaericus; assembly: GCF_002982115.1. Taxonomy (GTDB): domain Bacteria; phylum Bacillota; class Bacilli; order Bacillales_A; family Planococcaceae; genus Lysinibacillus; species Lysinibacillus sphaericus. The sequence goes on from NZ_CP019980.1 coordinate 3,082,174, forward strand.
GGACAGAAGAATTGATCTGGGTGTGCTTTATCGCCACCCCAGTCCACCATACAACCTAAATGCTTACAAACTGGTGATAGAGCAATTATTTGGTCGCCACTTTTGTAAACCCAAGCTACGTTTGTAACGTTAGATTTGTACCATGCGTCAACTTGTTCAAAAGTAAAGTCAACTTTAATTGGCTGTTCAGTAATGTCGGCGACTTTATGTTCGGTTTTGATAAAATCCCCACCTTCATGCTTTTGTAAGACTGGGTCAATTGCAAAACGAACCATTGGCATCAACATACCTGCCGCCATAAATCCGCCAACACCAGTAAGTGTGTAGCTTAGAAATTGACGACGTGAAACTCGATTGTTACTCATCCTTTTCCCCCCTCTAACTTTAAAGGTCAGTCCAACGGACATACTTTTACAAATAGTAATACTAGGACATATCTATGATATATCAAGTCCATAGCTTGGTCAATATAGCATTCTGTGGAAACCTGGAGAATGTGAACATTTATTGAAACAAATTGCTAAATTTGTGACCATTTAGTCGAAAATACAGGGATTACTTGCCGTAACTGATCTTCGAGAATGGTGTTTTTCACGCCTTTATCCATGGATTCTAACGGAATAGCTGGCAACCAAATTATATTTACTACATCTCCAATATTTGTCCAAAAATGGTCACAAGTAATGAAGAACACATGCTTAAAACCAGCAGTATGTAATTGTGCTTCTAATTGCGCTGGCAATTCTTCGTTTTTCAAGGTCGTACTATATGAAAATGGTGGCATCACTAGTAAACGTCCTTTAAACTGTTGTTCAATAAAAGCCGTTAACGATAATAAGTAATCTGCTTCTGCGCCACTTTGCTTCAACTTTTCAGCAGCAAAATCGATCCCTACGAGTGGTACAATCGCTGTATCGATAAAATCCTTCTGCGCTAAAAAAGATGTTACATCGTTTGCATTAAAATACATCCAACAACCCTCCTTACGATTACAAAATAAAAATGCCCTTTTCCACTCTTTAATAGGATAACCAATAAAAAGTGAAAACAATCATTCACTAGTCATGTTACCATATAGAGGTGGAGAAAGGGCATTCAATTTTTACCTATTCGGCTTGAGATTATTGTAAATTAGCAGTTTCCTTTAAAACTTGTAACAAATTAGACAATTCATAAAATCGTTCTTCATCGCCCTTATCTAGAGCTTCATCAATTTGCGCAAGTAATTTTTCTTCTTGGAATACGAGTAAACTATTGGAAAGTAACTCTTCAGCCAGTAAACGATCCTTTTCACTAACAATCAATGTTTCTGGCATATAAGGGTTTTCTTCAAGAACTGCTAAGTATTGTGCACTTGGCGGTATATTTGGAAAGTTCAATTGTATATACATATCTTCTTGCTCATGTAAACGTAAGTCATGGAAAGATTTCTCGGCATCGGCTGTCATCACATTGCCTTTATAAAAACGAAATGGTACACCTGTTGAGTCTACTGTAGACATCACCATTGCTCTAGGACAATAGTGTGCTTCTTCTACAAACCGTATTCGTTTTAACAACTCATCATTACTTAATAAGTAATTTAAAATCCATACACACTCACGACGTTTTAATTGGTAATTTTTCAAAAACCAGCGAACAAATGCTTTTTTATCGACAACTGATACAGAAGCAGTCATACCCACTCCCTCCTTTACTCTAATTCTAAGCCTTCTAACATCTCTTGCCATTGTGGTTCACCTGGCTGAAGCTTGATTAAATGACCGATTACCTCTTTAACCTCTGAACGCTTGCCTTCTTCTAATAAGAAATAAACATATTTCTCTAAAAATGCTGCGTCTTCCTTAAAATCAGTATATGCCAAACGGTAAAATTCGTATGCACGGTCGTACAATTCTAAATTTGCATATGCGTCGGCAGCGTAAGGGTATAAAGTGTTCCACTCAAAATCATTTTTTTGCAATGTCTCAAATAATTCAACAACATCTTCAAAACGTTCTTGCTGTGTCAGTATAGAGATAAGTGTTAATACTGCCTCCATATATTCAGGATCTAAGGCAATCGCTTCACGTAAATAACTTTCAGCTTCATTTGGCAATGCATTTTTTAATGCCATTTTACCTGCGAATAAGAATAATGATTTGTCGTACTCATCACGCTTTAAACCTTCTTTAATGGCAGCATATGCTTTTTTATTGTCTTCCGTCATAGCATAACTTTCCGCAAGTAATAAATAAGCAGAGAAATAATCAGGATCCAATTCCTTTAAGTCCTCTAATTGTTTAATCGCCATTTCATATTTTTGTGATTGGAATGCAGCGTATGCTGCGCCAAATAAAATATCTGGCTTCACTTCGTCCTCAAGTGCTGCTAAATAATAGTCTAAAGCTGTTTCATAGGCAGCGCCTGCACGATATACTTCAGCTAATCGTTCAACGAGACTGATACCTGCAAAGTCTTCCTGCTGTTCATGTAATTCTTCATAAAGGCGTGCGGCCTCTAGAAAACGTCCTGTCTCAAATAACAGCTCGGCTTTAGCAAATTGTAGTAGTGGCTCATCAGGTAAGATGGCTAGCGCTTCATTAATGCGCTTTTCTGCTACCTCAAATAACCCTTGCATTTGATAATAATCAGCTAGCACTAGTAATGCTTGCGGGTACTCTGGAGCGGTATCTTCGACTGCTAACAACATGTCTAACGCCTCGTCCTCATCACCAAGCTCCATTAAAACATTGGCACGATCAATTTTTAATTGTGCCTCTTCAGGGAATAAAAATTGCAAATGCTCCAGTACACGGTCCGCTTCTTTCATATACCCATATTGCATAAAAACTTCCGCCAGTGCGTAAATTTCCTCAGGTAACTCCTTCATTAAAAAAGATTCGAGTAGCTGGTCTATTAAAGCTAAATCCCCTTGCTCAAGTGCTTGCATCATTTCAGTCATCGCATTATTCACAGTCATTCACCTATTCTTTCTTGTATATCTTTATGCTACAAAATATTTTCTTTCGAAACAAGAAAAAACTCCCCAAAAGGATTGGGGAGTCCAGACTTTAGACAACCCAAAGAATGACGCATTTGTCTACTGTCTTGTTTGATTAAAAATACTTTTACATTATTACTGCCTGTATTAATTGACAACCTACTGTAAAATACTAGAGTTACAGCCAACTGCTACATCAACTAAACTATCATGTAAGAAATTTAAACGATAGAGAATGGCAATAGATGAAAGCATACACTTGCAGACTATTTCTTCACAGCTTCAACATGCTCGAAAAACGATGGGTAGGATACAGCGATACATTCCGCATCATCTAATGTCACTGCACCATTCGTAATTAATGCTGCCACAGCGCCCATCATACCGATACGGTGGTCTCCGTATGTTTTTAGGCTAGCCCCTTGTAATGGCGTAGGCCCTTCAATCACCATGCCATCCTTAGTTGCTTCAATACGTGCACCAAGTTTTTGTAGTTCATCCACCACAGCCGTAATCCGATCTGTCTCTTTAACCTTAAGCTCCTCAGCATCTTTAATAATGGTTGTACCATGTGCTTGTGTTGCTAAAAGTGCAAGAATCGGAATTTCATCGATTAGTCGTGGAATTATATCGCCTTCAATAATTGTCCCTTTTAATGTAGACGTTTCAATTGTAATAGTTGCTGTTGGCTCAAATTGATTGTCTTCATTTGGCACTACTGTCATCGACGCCCCCATATTTCGAAGCACTTCAATAACCCCATCACGCGTTGGGTTAATGCCCACATTTTCTAAAACAACTTTACTATCTTGACAAATAGCACCCGCCACTAAGAAAAATGCTGCGGAAGAAATATCTCCTGGTACCGACACATGTGTTCCTAATAGTGTTTGTCCACCTTCAAATGAGATAACGCCTTCCTCCACAGTTAGTTGTGCCCCAAATTGACGTAACATGCGCTCTGTATGATCGCGAGAAATTTCCGTTTCGCGCACTACTGTTGTGCCTTGCGCACGTAAACCTGCTAGTAAAATAGCAGATTTCACTTGTGCACTCGCAACAGGCATTTGGTAGTCTATCGCTTGTAGCGTTGAACCCTGTATGGCAAGAGGTGTATATTGTCCATCTGCACGTCCCGTAATATGAGCACCCATTTGACGTAGTGGATCGATGACACGTCGCATCGGACGCTTCCCAATTGATGCATCCCCTGTCATTACAGAATGTACGTTAGAGCCTGCTAGAATGCCAAGCATTAAGCGAGTCGTTGTACCGGAGTTCCCTGTATAAAGCACTTCGCTAGGCTCTTGCCATGCTTCCATCCCTGCACTTTCAATTGTTACATTTGTACCGTCCACATCAATTTTGACGCCAAGCTTGCGAAAGCAATCAATTGTGCTTAAACAATCCTCTCCAAGTAGAAAGCCATCCACCGTTGTTTTCCCTGTTGCGATAGCGCCAAACATAACTGAACGATGTGACACTGATTTATCACCTGGGATTGTTAAGTGCCCTTGTAATGATGGTTTATGATACTGTAATACTTTTTCACTCATCGTTATCTCCCGCCTCCATATGAAGATAGAAAGCGCCGATATATCGACGCTTTCTTCATTATTAGTAATCCAACGTCTGTTCTTAACGTGAATGCACTTACCTATGAAATATATGTTTCAAATTTTGCACGCTGTTGAATACATGCAGCTGCACGCTCACGATCACTTTCACTTTGTAAACTAATGACAAGTATACCGAAGACATCTTCGCGAGATTCTACGATACGTAAATTAGTAATACTAATTTTTTCATCTGCAAGTAAACCTGTTACTTCAGAAATTACCCCTGGGTAGTCAGGAACATCGACATACAAATCAAACGACGTGAACATTGCCCCAGCACTAATTGGTAATTCATCACGAAGATCCTTAGCAATTGCAAAATAGTTTTCAATATCAGCAGAGCTTCCATTTAGTAAAAGCTCCTTCACACGATTCATTTCGGATTGCCATCCCTCAAGCTGAGCTACTAATTCATCACGATTTTGTAGTGTAATATCACGCCATAGTATCGGATTAGATGATGCAATACGCGTGACATCACGGAAGCCCCCTGCTGCCAGTGAGCGTGTCATCGGATACTCACCATTTTCTCCGCCTAATTGATGCACAAGAGATGCCGCAATAACATGCGGGAAATGGCTAACTACGGCTGTCATATGATCGTGCTCACGTGCAGATACACTAACAACTTTGGCATGAGTGAATTTCAATAGACTTTCAAGCTGGGCCATATTAATAATTTCTTCACCCGCTAGTGGTGTTAACATATAGTACGCATTTTCAAAAAGATGAGCCTTTGCCGCTAAAACACCACTTTTATGAGACCCTGCCATCGGGTGTCCACCGATAAAGGTAATGCCTAATTCACGTAACTCCCCAGCTTTTTGCATAATCATTTTTTTCGTGCTACCTGTATCTGTTACAATCACTTTATTTTTTAACGGCCATGTTTTTAATTGTTCCATCCACTCAAGTGTAGCGTTAACAGGAGTCCCAAATATAATGATATCAACTTCTGCTGCAACATCTTGTGGATTTGTCACAATGTCATGAACAATATTTAATGTTTTAGCATGTTCACGTGTTGTTTCGTCCATATCATAGCCTATAATTTTTGTGTTAGGTGCTTTTTGTAAAGCAAGAGCAATCGAGCCCCCAATTAAGCCTAAACCAATTACAAGAACTTTGCGTGTCATGCAAAAACTCCTTGTTCTTGTAACACGGCTTCAAGATGCTGTAACAACGCCGCATTTTGCGCTTCAGTACCAATAGTTACACGAATAAAACCAGGGGCACCTAAAGCGTTCCCACTGCGAATAATAAACCCGCGCTTCATAAGTTCCTGAAAAACAACATCACTATTAGCTTTCGTATCAAATAAAATAAAGTTCGTATCAGATGGGTAGTATTTCAAATTATGCTTTTCACAAAAATCAACATATTGCTTTTTACCTAGTTCATTTGCTTTACAGCAATTTTTAATATAGTCTTGATCATTTAATGCAATCGCCGCAACTGCTTGGCTTAAAATCGTATTGTTAAACGGTGCACGCACTGGATCTAGTTTAGCAATGACTTCAGGTTGACCAATTGCGTAGCCTACTCGGAAGGAAGCAAGACCGTATGCTTTTGAGAATGTGCGCATTAATAGTACGTTTGGATACTCGTTAATTAATGGTAGTGTTTCTTTATGACCAGGATGTGTCACATATTCGATATACGCTTCATCTAACACGACCAGTACATCGCTTGGTACTTTCGCTAAAAATGCTCGTAAATCCGTATCTGCAATGACAACACCTGTTGGATTGTTCGGGCTACATACCCACACAATTGAAGTATGCTCGTCAATTGCTGCCGCCATAGCATCCAAGTCATGTGCGCCATCAATACAAGGAATTTTACGAACTTCTGCGCCTTCAATTTCAGCATTATGAGCATATTGTGAGAATGATGGATCTGCCATGATTGTATTCACACCTGGATACAACAGCGCACGAGTAAGAATCGCAATAATATCATCTGAGCCATTGCCAAAAAGAAGCTGTGTTTCCTTGACACCTACATGATTTGCTACAGTTGTACGTAAGTTTTGCGCATAGCCGTCTGGATATAATGCATGGTTTACTGCACTATTGTGTAAATATGCTGTTACCTTAGGGGAGCAACCAAATGGGTTTTCATTTGATGCTAACTTTACGACTTCTTGTAAGCCAAATTCACGTTGTACTTCTTCAATTGGTTTACCTGGCTTATATGCTTGCATCCCGTCCAATTGTTGTTTCCATTTCATCTCAAACATCTCCTCTTATTATTTAGCTTGGGCTAAATCTGGTCTTAATTTGATTGCATCATTTAAATAAATATGCTTTACATCTTTTTGCGCCATTTCGACATTCGCATGAATTAAAACGCGTATGCATAATGGCAAAGCTCCAGGCACGTCCATTTCATGCATACACATGACAGGAACATACTGCCAGCCTTCCATTAACCTAACAGCACGCGCTGGAAACGCTGATGTAATATCCGGCGTTGTCGAAATGACAATAGAGGCAATATCCTCTACCGCAACACCGTTTACTGCTACTACTTCACGTACTAATCTAGCTGTCTCATCCCATACAAGCTCTGGCTTGTCCAATTCAATTGTAATTGCGCCTCTTAAACCACGAATCATCCAAGCACCTCCGCTAATAATTGGCGGAATTCTGCATCTATTTCTTTGCATTCTGCTAACTCAATTGGTCGCACAAAAGGTTTCCCAATTTCTTCTAGCAGGACAAATTGTAATACACCATATTCCGCTTTTTTATCTTTTAATAAATACGTTGTTAACTGTTCAAATGAATAATCATTCACCGCTTCGAAAGGATAGCCGTTTTTTACAGCAAAATGTAAAAATGCTGTTGTAAAGTCACGATCCAGCTTACCATATCGCTCACTCAGTAAAAGACAATACACAAGACCAATCATCACTGCCTCACCATGTGCGACTTTCCCATAACCTGCTGCTGCTTCAATAGCATGGCCATATGTATGACCTAAGTTTAAATATTTGCGCACAGATTGTTCCGTTTCATCTTCAGACACAATTTTCGCCTTTACCTCAATGCCAGCCTTTAGCTGTTGAGCCAATTCCGTTGTACTAAAATGAATGACTGATTCAGCCCCCATTAATTGCTGTAGCCAGGAAGCACTTGAAATCATCGCATGTTTTATGACTTCAGCTGTTCCCGAACGCACCTCACGCTCTGGCAAACTCTCAATAAAGAGCGTATCGTATATTACCCCTTCAGGCTGGTAGAAAGCACCAATCATATTTTTGCCTAGTGGATGATTGATAGCTGTTTTACCTCCCACTGCTGAGTCATGTGCTAAAATCGTCGTTGGGATTTGAATAAACGGTACTCCTCGCATATAGGTAGCTGCAACAAAGCCTGTTAAATCGCCAACTGCTCCGCCGCCAAAGGCAAAAATAAATGATTTTCGTGAACATTTTTGTTCAAGTAAGAAAGTTTGTGCTGCATTGTATTGCTCAAAAGTTTTACAAGCTTCACCACCCGGTAGCACAAAGACCTCAAAGTCATATGGGAAATGGCCCTTAAAATATTCCCCTTGGGCAGCCCACACATTGGCATCTGTAAAAACAATGAGTTTATCTGCTTTTTGCAGTTTATCGTCAAATGTTTTGACTGCTTCAGCTAAAAAATTATGCCCAAGCACTACTTCATACTGATGTGATGTTGTCGCTACTGGTACACGCATATATCAAAACTCCTTTGCGTAACGGCGTTGTTCTTCAATTTGAGCTTGTAGTTGTGGCAATTGATCTCCGTGGAATTGCTCCATAATCGCATTTGCTATTTCCCAGGCAATAACATGTTCGGCAACAACAGATGCCGCCGGTACTGCACAGCTATCAGAACGTTCAACACTTGCTTTAAACGGTTCTTTTGTTTCAATATCAACACTTTGCAAAGGTTTATACAGCGTTGGAATAGGCTTCATAACACCGCGAACGACAATTGGCATACCTGTTGACATACCGCCTTCTAAGCCACCAAGTCGATTTGTTGCACGTGTATATCCTTCTTCTTCTGACCAAATAATTTCGTCATGGACTTCTGAACCTTTGCGACGAGCCATTTCAAAGCCAATACCGAATTCAACACCTTTAAAGGCATTAATTGATAACATAGCTGCCGCTAATTTCGCATCAAGCTTGCGATCGTAATGCACATAAGAGCCAATACCAGCTGGCATACCCTCAACAATTACTTCAACAACACCACCGATAGAGTCACCTGCTTTTTTCGCCTCATCGATTGCCTCCACCATTTTTGCAGAAGCAACAGGGTCTACACAGTAACATGGATCTGCTTCAACAATCGTACGAATTTCTGCTACTGATTTCCCTTCAATTACAGAAGTGTCTGCCTTAATGCCTACGATTTCTGTAACATGTGACACAATTGATATACCAAGCTCATTTAATAATGCTTTAGCAACGGCACCAACAGCTACGCGGACAGTTGTTTCACGCGCAGACGAACGCTCTAAAACATTGCGTAAATCGCGATGCCCATATTTCATGCCGCCTACTAAATCTGCATGACCCGGACGCGGACGTGAAATCTGACGTTTTATATCTTCTGGATTAATATCCTCTGCTAATGGTTCGGCCCCCATAATTTTTGTCCAATGCTTCCAGTCATCATTTGTGACAACAAGCGCAACTGGAGAACCTAGCGTTTGTCCGTGGCGCACACCACCTACTATTTCTACTGTATCTGTCTCAATTTGCATACGGCGACCGCGGCCATGTCCTCCTTGACGACGTTTTAAATCATGATTAATTTTCTCTGCTGTAATTGGTAAAAGTGACGGTAAACCCTCAATTATCGTTGTTAATTGCGGTCCGTGTGATTCACCTGCTGTTAAATAACGCATAAACGCTTTCTCCCTTCAACTCGCTAAAGTATGTATTTTTCACTATAACATATATTCTCTAAAAAAACAGTCCTTTTACAAATGTCATACCACCTTGCTATTAATACGTTCAAATAAACAGCACAGTATTATATGCGAATATTCTGAACGATTCATTTAAAAAAAGAAGGTTTTCTAGTAACACATCCAACTATTCTAACGCTACACATTCTACTGGAAATTATCGGCAGCAAAATGGTGAACTTAATAAAAAAATACGCTTTTTGCTTATGACAAGCGAAAAGCGTACGATCATCTATGTCTAGTGTCTTGGCAATTTTATGTACGTGACAGTCATCTTGTTCACTGTACGAATGCTTTTCATCATATAGTTTGCTATTTTTTTCGATAGAAGAATGTATCCTCTACCTCAAATTCATAACGCGAAGGATTAAATATTTGCTCCGTTGAGCCGACAAATAAAATGCCATCTTGTCGTAATGCTTTACTGAAGTTTGCATAGATTTGATCCTTTGCTTCTTCGGTAAAATAAATCATCACATTGCGGCACACGATCAGATCATAATTGGCATCATAATGATCGTTAAGCAAATTATGCTTTTTAAATGTCACACAACGTTTAATTTCATCTTTCACTCGGTAGAAGCTTCCCTCTTGCTCAAAATACTTCGCCTGAATATCTTTTGGAACCTCTGCTAAAGAACGCTCTGGATAGACGCCCAATTTAGCTTTTTGAATGACATTTTCATCTAAATCTGTGGCGATTATTTGAATTTGCGATAACGGTACTAATTGTGATAATACCATTGCTAATGAATAAGGTTCTTCCCCAGTAGAACAGGCAGCACTCCAAATTTTCAAACGCTTGTTGGATTGCAATAACTTTGGAAAAATTTTCTTTTGCAATACTTCCCAGCGCTTTCCATTTCGATAAAACTCCGAAACATTAATGGTCATTCGATCTAGAAATTCATTCATTAAATCGCGATCTTGTTCAAGAGCCTTAAAAAAATCAACAAAATTACGATATCCCTTTTTCTCATAGAGTGAAGTTAATCGTCTTTTCATTTGCGCTTCTTTATATAACGCTAAATCAATACCTGTTTTGCGCTTAATACCTTCTACAAATTGTTCATAATCTGACATACGGTCATCTTCCCCTCTAGCGTCGTATTTCCATTATAGCGGAAAAATGCCTTTACTGAAATAGTCTTTCATGTGTATTCAAAGTTACCTCGTTGTATTTTTCTTCTCTTCTAATAGTAGCACTTTCGAATGTTCCAATTCTAGTCGCAGTTTTTCGGTTTCTTTTGTATATGATTCCAATCTTAGCTTCTCTAATTCCACTTCTTGTTCGATTGTCTTTAATTTAAGTTTTTGTCCCTTCGTACGCGCATCAGTAAATATGCCAGCCAAAGCGACCATAATGCCGCCAATAATAGCAACAATAGCGATTTCCATAATTTCTCTTCCCCCTATCTATAAAGATTATCTATAAAGATTATACGATAAAACAAGCAAATAGTTTCCTTTTTTAAGTGTACTCCATCCATTTTCTAATTAATCAACAATGGAAAAACACACATCTTTTGTTATAGACATCAAGCGTTTTCTCTCAACACAGCATCCAATGCAATAAAAGGCATCAAAAGAGAAAAAGTGTTAGATTGACTGCAATCAATCCAACACTTTTTCGCTATGCCGTTGTTGTCCGCTACGGCGGTGCTTTCCGCTCAGCACAGTAAGCCACAACCCTCGCTAACGCTCGGAATGCCAGCGTCTTACATTGTGTGCTGTTCTGAGCAGGAGTCACCACCTCCGCTACCAACAACTAGTGAACACTTCTAATTTTTTTATTGCAAGAGCATGAATAGCTAAGTTCTCCATATAGCAAAAAATTATGAACACCTTTCGTCTGTTTCTTAAATTTTTTGAGTTATGTCCCAGCTCCAGTCTATTACCATATTAATATAACTGTTAAATTTTCACACGATAATCTTTTAAATTTTCCCTTAACTTAGCTTTCATAAATTTGCCAACGGATGTTTTCGGCACTTCATCTAAAAAAACAACATCATCGGGAATCCACGTTTTATGGAACTGTGTACGCAAACTATCGAGCAGTTCCTCCTTCGTAATGGAATCTTTATATTCAGGCTTAGGAACGACACATGCCAGCGGACGTTCCAACCATTTCTCATGTGGAATGGCCACCACGGCCGCTTCAAACACTTTCGGATGTGTCATTAAGGCATTTTCAAGCTCCACAGATGAAATCCATTCCCCACCACTCTTAATCAAGTCTTTTGTACGATCTGTAATTTTAATATAGCCATCAGGGGTCATCACCGCAATATCTCCAGTATATAGCCACCCATCTTTAAAAGCTTCTGCCGTGCGCTCATCTTTATAATATTCACTAGCAATCCAAGGGCCTCTTATTGTAATTTCTCCCATCGTCTTGCCGTCCCATGGTACCTCACCATGTTCATTAACGATTCGCATATCAAGAAGTGGCATCGTGATCCCTTGCGTTGTGCGAACGTGCATTTTTTCGTCTGTCGTATAGTGTTCCATATGTGATAAGTAGGTCGATAAGCTAACAAGTGGTGATGTCTCGGTCATACCGTAGCCCGTAAAATACGGAATTTTTTGTTCTTCTTCAAAACCGCGCACAAGACCAATGGGCGATGCAGAGCCACCACAAATAATCGAACGTAACGACGATAAATCACGTGGTTGTTGACGTTGCGCTTGTAACACACCAAGCCAAATCGTTGGAACGCCCGCTGTTAATGTTACTTTGTACTGTTCAATTAAATCCGCTAATAGCTGCGGTGTAAACATCGGTCCAGGTAGTACTTGAGTAGCCCCAAATAACACGCTAGCAAACGGTAAGCCCCAAGCATTGGCATGAAACATTGGGACGACCGGTAACACGACATCACGTTCACATATCGCGATGCTATCAGACAGCCCAGCTGTAATGCTATGAAGAACAATGCTCCGATGTGTATAGACAACACCCTTTGGCATACCTGTTGTTGCACTTGTATAGCACATGCCAGCAGGTGCATTCTCCTCTATATCGTCTGGAAATTCAAAATCACCACTTGCCTCTGCAAGTAGTTCTTCATAAGACAGCGCATTGGGTAATAGCGAGTTTTGCAATTCCACTGCATCCCCCATAACAATAAAATACTTCACTGTTTTAAGCTGGGACACGATTGGTGCAATGACAGGAACTAGATTTTCATCAATAAGTAAAATTTCATCTTCTGCATGATTTATCACATACACGATATGCTCAGGCGCCAAGCGAATATTAATCATATGCAGTACTGCACCAGCACACGGTACGGCAAAATATGCCTCTAAGTGACGATGATGATTCCAAGCAAAAGTACCCACTTTTATACCTCGGTCCATGCCTAGTGTTGTTAAAGCATCCGCTAATTTACGAGTACGAATAGCAAACTCTTTATAAGTAAACTCATGAATCGTTGTAGGGCTTGTACGCGAATAGATTTTCTTCGCATGAAAGAATCGTTCTGCCCGACTTAAAAAACTTGTTAGTAGTAAAGGTGTATCCATCATATGCATAACATCGCTCCCTTTCATTATCCTGACGTTTATCACGTCCTAATTAAACCGAAGCTGACCGCTGCTACAAAACATTTGTTTTTATCGACGACTATTCATTTACATCATAAGTACTTCAATTTTATTATTTCGGTTGCATGCGTATCGCACCATCAAGGCGAATGACCTCGCCATTAAGCATAACATTATGAATAATACTTTCTACAAGCAATGCATATTCGGATGGTTTGCCAAGACGTTTAGGAAATGGTGTCATAGTTGCTAGTGCTGTACGAGCTGGTTCAGCTAGCGACGCAAACATCGGCGTTTCAATTAGCCCAGGCGCGATCGTCATTACTCGTATTCCTAACTCTGCAAGCTCGCGCGCAATTGGCAATGTCATCGCCGCTACTCCACCCTTTGAGGCACTATAAGCCGCTTGTCCAATTTGACCATCAAATGCAGCCACAGATGCTGTATTAATCATAACGCCTCGCTGCCCATCTTCATCAGGCTTATTATGCTGCATTTGTTCGGCTGCAAGACGAATAACGTTAAATGTCCCAATTAAATTGACAGCTATCACTTTCGAAAATAACTCAAGTGCATGGACACCTCGTTTTGAAATGACTTTACTCGCATCCGCAATCCCTGCACAGTTAACAGCTACATTAATCAGTCCAAATGTTGCTATCGCATGTTCAATGCCCGCTGCCACATCCGCTTCCTGTGTCACATCAACACGAACATAGCGGACATTATCACCTAATTCTTGCACAAGTGTCTGCCCTCTCTCATCATTGACATCAAAAATAACAGCTTTACCACCTTCTCCAACAATTTTCCGGACAGTTGCCTCCCCTAAACCTGATGCACCACCTGTTACAATCGCTACAACTTCATGACATTTCATCCCACACAACCCCTTTACATTTTTTCAATAATTGTGGCATTTGCCATACCCATACCCTCACATATAGCAATGAGGCCATAGCGTAAATTTTCACGTTGCATCCGATATACCATTGTCGTTAACAACTTCGTACCCGTTGCTCCTAATGGATGCCCTAAAGCAATAGCACCACCATCTGGATTTAGCTTTGCTGGGTCTGCACCGATATCATGTAACCAAGCAAGTGGCACAGGAGCAAAGGCTTCGTTGACTTCATACGTATCTATCTCTTCAATTGTCAGTCCTGCACGTTTCAAGGCTTGTCTTGTAGCTTCAATTGGACCCGTAAGCATAAGCGTCGGATCAGAGCCTACCACAACGCGTGTAACAATTTTTGCAAGCGGTTGAATGCCAAGCTCTTGTGCTTTTTCTAACGACATCAGCACGACAGCCGATGCCCCATCACTCATTTGGCTTGCATTACCGGCTGTAATAACCCCTTGCTCTTGAAAGACGGTTTTTAAGTTATTTAATCGTTCCATCGTTGTATCTGCTCGAGGCCCTTCATCGACATTAAATATGGTAACCGTTCCGTCTTCTTGTGTGAGATGGACAGGCATGATTTCCTGTTGAAAAAGACCTGCCTCAATGGCTGCTAAAGCTCGCCTATGACTTTCATAAGCAAAATGATTTAAATGGTCTTTTGAAAATTGCCATTTTGCCGCCATTTTCTCAGCTGATAACCCTTGATGAATAATCGTATAATTTTCTTGTAAGCGTTTGCCTTTATGGGCACTCTGCATATTTGAAAACATTGGCACCCTTGTCATACTTTCTACACCACCAGCAATGACAGTATCCATATCACCTGCTAAGATAGCTTGTGCGCCAAAATGCACAGCTTGCTGGCTAGAACCGCATTGTCGATCAATCGTGACGCCAGGAACTTTCTCTGGGAAGCCTGCCATTAATAACGCTGTGCGGGCAATATTTGCACCTTGCTCACCTGATTGCGTCACACAGCCGAAAATAACATCCTCCACTTGACCTTTGTCAATCCCTGCACGCTTTACTACTTCTTGTAATACATCTGCTGCTAAATCATCTGCACGTACATCCTTTAAAGCGCCTTTACTACGCCCAACTGCGGTACGAACAGCTGCTACTATTACTACTTCTCTCATATCACTACCCCTTTTCTAAAACGTTTCTGTCATTCCCCTTAATGCATTACGTTTAAGTTTATTTGCTTGCTAGAAAATATATACCGCTTTATAAAACTATTTACTAGCAACGAATTATCTGAATATTATAGCATTTATCTAAAAAAAGTTATAGCTTATAAGGATTGCACTCGCAGCCAAAACAGATGGAAAGTTTGTAAATTCATTTGTCTTTCAATAGCTATTTTGTCACTTATTATAGCGCCTTCCATTGTTATGCTTTCTCCAAGTGTGTCAAGAAAGGATTTATTAAACATAAAAAAGAAAAGATGACCATTCTGTAAGATTAAGTACAAGTAATTGTACATAAAGTCTTATTTAATAGTGTTTAGCTTATAATGTTACACTTTTAATAAAAATGCACATTACTAAATGCTTTAATTTAGTGGCGTACTATTTTATTTTGCAATCTTTCTCATTTAGATTTGTTAAAAGACTGCACATTTTACAAATTGCCCTCTAATGAATATGAGCTCTGATTCTTGTTACAGAATCGCGTCCGATTGTGGAATAACGTTTTTTTTTGCTAAAGCCCCTAAGTAACCCTGCCTTTATAAACTTCCATTTCAATAAAATCAACATCATTATAATAGACAGAATTAACTTCAAGTTAGGTATATTTTATATCAGGATTTTTTAAAATTACTCAAATAATGTGAAAGACGATAAACATAGAATTGAATATGTTTTATCGTCATCTTACCTTGAATCGCTATATTACATAATTTAAGTTAATAAGGCATTTTTTGTTTTTTGAACGTTGGCTTTTGCCCATATGTCCCCCAACGCCAAATGTATTCAATAGGCCCGTATTGGAAGCGTGTCATCCACCATTTACTTAAAAGTGTTTGAAAGATAAAGAACGCAAATACTAAGACAAAGCCAGCTGTATAGGAAATACTGCCGTATAGACCCAATCCGTAGCTATAAAAAATGAACGTCATGGCAATAGACTGAAGTAGATAATTACTCATCGATAGACGTCCCACATTCGCGAATGGTTTTAATAGCTTTTGCCCAATTGTCGTTTGTGTCGATAATACAATCACTATCATGTAAAATAATGCGATGAATGCACCACTAAATTGCTCTTGCATGATCACAAGGAACAGGCTATCCATATAAAAGGAAGATGCTATTCTCGCACCAAGTCCAAAAATAAGTCCAGTTATTAGTAAACCAATCAATAAGCGTTTGTGGTTGTCGACATCAACAAGCCATCGTAACTTCGCAAATGCCGCACCTAATAACATAAGTCCTAAAACACCAATTCCAAGTGTAACAGCACTCATTTCTAAATTCATATATGCCCAATCAGTAGCCCGCTGTTTTAAAATTTCTAAAACACTACCACTGCTATAGTTTTGAATTGATGTCTGAACAGCATCTACATTTTCACTAAAATGTTCTTGAGAGTGCATTGATAAAAACGTTGTAAATAAAACGGGAATACAGTAAATCACAACGCCAACACGTAACAACATTTGACCACTTAGTCGATAAAACAAAATAAAGAAAAAACCTGTAATAGCATACGTGATTAAAATATCACCATTCCAAATAAGAAAGGCATGTATACAGCCAATTATTAATAGGATTGCTAGTCTACGTGCAAAAAAAGCAGGGAAATAAATCCCTTTTACTTGTGAACGGTCTGCAATAATCATTGCCCCGTAGCCAAATAAAAAGGCAAACAGTGGGTAAAAATTGGCTTGTGCAAATAAGTCAACGATTCCTTGAAAAAATTTATCCATTTTACTTGGCCAATATGTAAATGAATCTAAGTAAAGAAACGGACTATGGAATGTAGGCATATTGACTAGCAAAATTCCAAGTAATGCAAATCCTCGTAGAACATCAATAGAAATTGTTCGACTTTTTTCGGGTAAGGGGGTAAACTTTTGTGTCATTTTTGTGCCTCCAGTAAAAAAGTATCGGTCGTTATGATAACGACTAATCGTGAGTGTAAAGTATGGAGTAACTCTAGAGTAAAGGGTGTTTCAAGATTTTTTTTGAGGGGTGAAAAAAAACGCCTATCCATCAAGATAGACGTAACGTATAACAAACTTTAAAGACGTTGCTAACTCACCTCACGCGATTTTACTTTTACACTAATTTTTGTAATATAATCCTTTTCTTCTTTTGCTGCAATGGAATGTAGGAAATATTCCTCGTATATATCACTGTCCAATTTGAATTGCGCCTTTTCCAAATAATTGAGTAACGTATCATACGTTACTGCGATTTCTTCATAAGTTCCTTGATGATAAATGATTGCATAATATCCTGCTGGCTTCATTTTCGCTGAAGAGTCGTTTAGGCGACAAAAGAGGTAGCTTTTTACTGCAGGCCGTACCTTCATAAAGTCTTCTTTCGGATAAACTACACCGTATGCCGCCGTACTTTTAACGCCGAGCCTTTTTAAAAATTGGCTAGATTGTTCATACAGTTGTTCCATTGATACCGTCCAATCTATTTTCTCCTCGCTATACACAACGGGTTCGGCTGGTAATTGCTTCACTAAGACTTCACCGAATGAAATTTCCCCCATCTCCTTTGTTAGGGCAACTGTACGTTCAAGGAAAAACTGAATATCTTCCAATTTTTGAATTTCTAATGCGACTTTTTCGTACTGTTCCATTGCTAGTTGTTGTAACGATTGGATATTAGGTGCATCAAAATACGTTTTGAGTTCTTTAATCGGTAGCTCAACTGCACGTAGTGACTGAATGGCTACGAATTGTTCGAACTGTTCAAACGTGTAATAACGATAACCATTATTGTGAGTTCCTGCTGGTTTAAATAAATCAATTTTATCGTAATACAGTAACGTATCCTTGTTAATTTCAAGCAGCTTGGCAAACTCGCCAGTGGAAAATGTTTTTTCGGTCGTTTTTTTCATTACTTTTCACTTCTTTCTTTACTCTGGAGTCAATCCACACTTTACACTATTTGTTGTGAAGTTAACACGAAATTATACATGAGACAAGCCATAACTTACGTAAGGGTTGGATTCACTGTCTTAAAGTAAGAGAGGAGATGGTTTGATGCGACAGCAGCTATTACCTACGATGCTGACACTTTGTAACTTCGCTTGTGGGGTACTAGCGATATACGCCGTTTTTGAACAAAAATTTGATATTGCAATTGCCTGTATTAGTTTAGGCTTATTATTTGATTTATTCGATGGATGGACAGCACGAAAATTGAATGCTGTTTCCTCCTTTGGAAAAGAGTTAGATTCACTTTCAGATATTGTGACATTTGGGGTTGCACCAGCGATTTTAGCATATCAACTTGTTTTAACACAGTTTGGGCAATTTGGTTTAGGAGTTGCTCTGCTTTATAGTATCGGTGCGGTGCTTCGCTTAGCCCGATTTAATGTGATGCAAAATAATTTACCAACGTTTGTCGGACTACCTGTTCCAGTAGCAGCCATTGGGTTATTTTTAGGTACATCGTTTATGTCACCGAGGTTATTAGCAGTAAGTACATGTTTTCTTGCTTGGTTAATGGTGAGCCATCTGAAATTCCCTCACTTTAAGAAAATAAAGAAAAATGAGGAAGAAGTTCATGACGTTCATTGATCAGTTAATTGAAAACTATGGGTATACAGCAATATTTATTATACTTGCTCTCGGACTATTTAGCCTACCGATTCCTGATGAATTGATGGTATTACTTGTCGGTTATTTTACGAAAATCGGCTTATTACATTATAGCTTTTCACTGTTAGCGGTGTTTAGTGGCTCCCTTATTGGTATGTTGGTGAGCTATGTACTTGGTAATAAGATTGGCCGTCCGTTGCTGGATCGGCTTGGGAAATGGTTTAGACTATCTCGGAAATGGAATAGTAATGTGGCGAACTGGATTGAAAAATACGGCGCCCCTGCCATCATTGTGAGCTATTTTATTCCTGGTATGCGACACGTTGCAGGGTATCTTTGTGGGATGTCGTATATATCTCTAAAAAAATACATGTTATATGCAGGGATAAGTGCTTTCCTATGGAGTCTACTGTTTCTAACAATCGGGCGAATTTTTTAATCAAAGATAGAAAGGATTTATATAAATGACAACACAAGAACAAATAACATTAGCACCTGTACTGAAAGAAGAGCTAACAATATTTAAAGAAGAATTACAAGAGGCGTTCATGAAAGGGTTACAAGATAGTTTATTTGAGGCACAAAAACCAACTGAAATGGGACTACTCCCGTCTGATGAGGATTTCGAGCATTCGCTTACTGCAAATGAGTCGGTCGTGCGCCAACTTGTTCAAAACGGCGAAAGAATCGGTGGGGTTGTCTTAAAAATTAATAACGACACGCAGCGAAACGAAGTGGACTTCCTTTATACAAAGGCTAATGCACACGGCAAAGGTCTTGGGACAAAGGTGTGGCAGACAATAGAAGCAGCGTTCCCAGAGACGAAAGTATGGGAACTACACACACCGTACTTTGAAAAACGTAATATTCATTTTTACGTGAATAAGTGTGGATTTCACATTGTAGAATTCTATCACCGAGGAAATCCAGGTCCGAACGTTGAAGGTGAAGAGCCTGAATCTGATGAAGAATATGAGTTTTTCCGTTTTGAAAAGGTTATGACGAAAGCGAGTAGTGAAACGTAATGCAGGGCAAGGTGTCACAGCTTTGGACACTGATGAATCGCAGTTAAATTGCGAAGGGTCGATTAGTGTTTTTAGTTATCATTAGCTTAAGCAGGGCTTGCTGTATCATTGCTAACGATGAAGCTGATTAATCAAATTTCAGCATCTGGCTTTGCAGTGAAGTCGCTACTACCAGTCATTGCAATTTTAATTGTACAGGCGATATTAAGTGCTGTTCCGTTTTATATGATGCGTCGCTTAGGTGAAAAGGTTGTCGCAAATTTACGTACAGAAGTGTGGGACCATATGCT
Source organism: Lysinibacillus sphaericus (assembly GCF_002982115.1). Lineage (GTDB taxonomy): Bacteria > Bacillota > Bacilli > Bacillales_A > Planococcaceae > Lysinibacillus > Lysinibacillus sphaericus. The sequence continues at coordinate 3,102,289 of NZ_CP019980.1, forward strand.
ACATTTACGTTTATCGTATTATGATGCGCATGAATCAGGCGAAACGATGAGTCGGATTACGCAGGATACAAATGTCTTGAAGGAATTTGTGACTGAGCAGTCGTGTCCTTTGTATCAGGGCTTTTCGCAATTCTTGGTGCCGTTGTTTTTTTGCTATGGATTGACTGGAAAATGATACTGCTGTTACTCATTCCAGTCCCACTAACGATTTTTGTGATATATCCATTAGGTGAAAAAATGTACGCTATTTCGAAAGCAAATCAAGATGAGCTAGCATTCTTCAGTGGACGTTTAGGGCGTATTTTATCCAACATTCATCTAGTATTCTCTTCTTTTAAAATACATTATATAACTACATCTATAAATGCAGGAGCTATTGATTTCTATGAGGCAACCAAATTTCAAGGAAGGTTATCAAAAATTATGTAGGTGAAAGACAAAATCGAATCGTTTTTCAAAGAGTATTTAATCATTAAGATTTTATTTAGGTGGACTTTAAAATTTCAAACCTTCGTTTGGCGCATTTCATAAAAGAACGTTATTCAACAATATGGCCCGATTGTGGAATAGGAAGAAAAGTGCTAATAAAATAAAAAGACGAAACCCTTTTGGGTACCGTCTTGAACAATCATAATGTGTAACATTATATTCTGTTGTTGTAAAAATAATTATAGATAAATAAAATTTTATAGTCACCTTTTCACTTGTAAGTAGCAATTTAGTTATTAAATATTTGTTCGTAACGGTGGAAGAATGCCACTGTGTGCGCTCTTGCTAGAGAATCATTTGGTTTAAACTCTTCATTTGTTTTAGTAGTTGTTAAACCATTATCACGAAGGAATTTAATAGCCTCTGACTGAGATACGGTCTTACCATAATGCATTGAAGCTAAGATACGAGCGAAGTTACCTCGTGTGATATCCTTCCCTGCAATGGCTTGTTTGGATGCTGTGTTTGCACCTAGGACAGGTAGAGAGTATTTTGTAGCCAGTTGGTAGTTTACGTCTCCATACCATGAAGTATTAGCTTTCGTTAAAGCTAGTTCTGATGGTTTGAAGTAACGGAATAGGATAGATAACATTTGGTTTTCCGTTAAGTTCGTGTACGGTTTAAGTAAGTTTTCGTACTTACCTGTTGATGGGTTTTTCACATTTGGGTATCCACTTATGATACCGATGTTGACTGCCCACTTAAAATCCTCAGCCCAGTATTGGTTTGCATTGTAATCAGCAAACTTTGATACATCAACGTTGCCCGTTGTGGGCGGTGTTACTGGAGGTGTTGGTGTTGCAGCTGAGTAGTTTAAATAACTTGATGCTACATAGCCCTCTGTCCCGTCACTTCTTTTCACAGGATACCACACAAAATGGTTTTTCTTCATTGATACTTTTTCATATTCAAAAGGACCTGTAATGGTAACAATTTCACCTTCACGTAAAGTACCCAAAGAAGGACTATCCGTAGTAGGTCTTGTCCTAATTGTTACATTCGTTATTGCACTAACCTTTTGATTTTTTTCAAAATAATACTTAGATTTTGTTAATGGTAAATCAAAGTCATAGTTCATCGTTGAAAATTTAATATTTTCCCTGCTGTTAGAGTCATATTGAAAATGTTCACGTGAAAAAGGCAGCTCTGTTAAGTCTATTAATTCCAATTTATTAATAATACTGAGAATTCTTTCTTGATAGGCATTGGTATTTCTTTCACCAGTTGCTTGAACAATTGGACTATTTACTGGCTTAGTACCGTTATAAGCCATGATAGCGAAGTACCAATGTTCCAGTACATCTCTTTCTCCACCGTTGATGCTAGGTAAATCCTTTCGCTTAAACATATTATCTAGCGTCTCTACACCAGCTTGAATATTATAGACAATATCGCTTTTTAGTCTATCTTGGTTGTAGCCTGCTTGATTTGTAATTTGCATAATGCCTATTCCATTATCAGCTGTCACAATTGCTTCACCATTCTTATCAAAATGACGCCAATTTCCACTTTCACCTTCCGCTATTGCCTTCACAATTTCAGGAGGAACATCATATTTCAGTGCTGTTTCAGTTAACAAACAGTTCATTGTGGAATAATCAGGGTTTACTTTCGATGTCGAATTATACGCACATGTATTTGCAATATTATTAGCGAATACATTTTTATCGATGTTTATAGATAGAGAGAGGGTACCAATGGCAATAACACTAATCAATGGTTTCAATATCTTTTTCATATATGATTATTACACTTCCTTTCATAAGTATTTAAAGTTAAAAGATTCAAATATATGTTATCATAAACCCAATATTTGAGATAGAGGTATTAGTCATTTATTCCTTAATTTAACATAGTAGAATGATAAATGATAGCTCAAACATATATTGTTTAATTTTAATTCGGTGAAAAGTTTGTACATAGTGATTGTTATGAAATAGGTAAGCTTCCTAACGTCCATTGAAACAAGCCCAAGCAAAATCTATCAACTCTTGCAAGCTCGTTAAAGGACTCTATAAGCTTGCTACCATTGTTGTTGTAAGCTGGCTGACTCAAAGTTGAAAGAATAGCACTTTGTTACACGCCTTATTACCACCATGAGCTTGTGTTCGCTTTGTCGCTTTATATTTATTCATTAATCTTATTCATATAGAAAAGCACACCAACTTAATGATAGGCTACCGCAATCCCATCATAATCTGTTTTATAATCTCGCACTTCTACACACCCATTAATTCAACTGAATTGAGGGAATCTTTCTTCAAGAAATTATTTATCAGGTCGATAACGATAATAATGTTTAAATATAAAATCAAACGCAACCCCATGGTTGATTTATCCAAAAGCAATAACACTAATGCTAACTCTTTTTCTGTAGCAGCTTCCTTAACGCTTGAATTTACTTTTATTTTGATGTTTGTCCAAAACTTTGAGTGTATATCCAGCCATTATCGTAACACTTGCTTAAAACGGCTTAAACGACCATATAAAGAAATGTCCTTCACAAATATTGATCAATTTTTCATTATTAATTTTATGTAGATATTCAACTTCGGTTACCTCAACAAAACGCTTAAAATTATAGTTATACCTATCAATTATCCTTGGTCTTAATCCGTTTAGTCACCACTGTTAATTTAAAATTTGTGTCGCGTATTGAATTGTTATATTTTTGTTGTCCAACTCATCAAAAGAATCCATTTTAACTATTGAGTTATTGATTTTTTTCACCATTGCTTTCTTTGGTGTTCTATTTCAGTTTTGCTAGTCAAAAAGCTTAAATCAATGTTTGCGTCCTTCACTTTATTGGGAGATTTTGACAAATAAAAAACCCCCTAACATTTTTTTGTTAGAAGGTAAAAGTCACATCGAAAAATAGATGATTTTTTTATTGAGTTCTATTCGTAGTTTTTTTCGCTACGCTTCTTAAGAAGTGCGAATTAAACTAAATCTTCACCGAAGAATAAACCGATTTCGCGCTCTGCAGATGCAAGAGAGTCAGAACCGTGGATGATGTTGTGAGATACAGTTGTAGCGTAGTCACCACGGATTGTACCTGGGTTAGATTCTTCTGGTTTCGTAGCACCCATCATTGTACGTGCAAGTTTGATTACGTTTTCGCCTTCCCATACCATAGCGAATACTGGACCAGAAGTGATGAAGTCTACTAATTCACCGAAGAATGGACGTTCAGCATGCTCAGCATAGTGTTTTTCAGCTAATTCTTGAGGAATTACCATTAATTTAGCGCCTTTTAATACAAAACCGCGACGTTCAAAACGGTCAACGATGTCACCTACTACTTGTCGTTCTACGCCATCAGGCTTAACCATTAAAAAAGTTTTTTCGATTGCCATGTTTAAAACACTCCTTAAATTCGTCTAACAGGTTTTACACCTACCGATAAATATTAACAAAAAATAAGCTTTAGCACAACAAAAAGCTAGAATTTACGCTTGCCCATAAACAAAGCGATGTCACGAAGCTTTTTCTTAATTGGATGTTTTGGTAAAGCATCTATTTCTTGTAAAGCTTTTTTCAAATACTTATCACTCATTTTATTAGCTTGTGTAATTGCGTCAGATTTACGCACATATTGCAACATATTTTGGCGCTCAAGCTCCGTTAATGTCCCTGCAAACACTTTTGCTAAGTAAGGTTGCATTTGTGGATCATCTTTTAATAACAAAATCGGCAAGGTAATATTGCCTTGCAATAAGTCACTACCTGCTGGCTTCCCTAATTCTTTATCTGTCGCCATAATATCTAATACATCATCGATTATTTGAAAGCTCATACCAACAAAGTAGCCAAAGCGTTTCAAATGGCTTACTGTTTTTGCATCAACACCTGCTGCCACTGCACCAATCTCACAACTTGAAGAAATAAGTAATGCCGTTTTTCGTTTAATACGTCTGAAGTAATCCTTTAAGCCCTGATCCAATCTAAACTTGTCCTCAATTTGTATCACTTCGCCATTGCAAATTTCTACCATTGTACGTGCCAAAATTTGATGAACAAGTGGATCCTCTAGCTTTGTGATGTACTCAAGTGCACGTGCAAAAATAAAATCGCCCGTGTACATTGCTACTCTGTTATTCCATTGGGATTTGACAGTTGGACGTCCTCGTCGCATATCGGAATCATCAATCACATCATCATGCACTAGCGACGCCATGTGAATGAGCTCTAAAGGCACAGCCACATTTTTCATCTTTTCGATATCATAATCGCCAAATTTTGCGCCAAGCAACACAAAGATTGGTCGGATTCGTTTGCCACCAGCTTGTAATAAATGGAGAGAAGCATCGTTAATTAAATGCGAAGACGAATTCACCGCTTTTTCTAATTCTTGTTCGATGATATCAATATCTGACTTCAAATCGGAATAGAGTAGTTTTAACTTCATCTTTTCCACGCTTGAAAACCTTCCCCCATTAACGTACCTTTTTAAAGCCCATATGCATTGCCGCAGCACCGCCACTGTATGCTTTGTACGTTACTTTTTCTAAACCTGCCTGTTCAAACATTGCCGCTAGCTTCTTCATACCTGGGAAATCATTTGCAGATTCCTGTAACCAAGAATACTCTTTATAACTTTTCGCAAAAATTTTACCAAATATCGGCATAATATATTTAAAATAAAAACGGAATAGTTGTCGATAGCCAGGTATTTCTGATTGAGATGTTTCTAAACATACAACCATGCCCCCCGGTTTTACAACACGATTCATTTCTTTTAACACTTGTAAATAATCAGGAACATTGCGTAGACCAAAACCAATCGTCACATAATCAAATGTATTGTCTGGAAATGGTAATTCCATTGCATTTCCTTGTATCAGTTCAATTTGTGGGTAAGGCGTTATTTTTTTTTCGCCCACTTGCAGCATGTTATGACTGAAATCCAGTCCCTTAACTTCGCCACTTTCTCCAACTGCTTCAGCTAGTGCAATTGTCCAGTCAGCTGTGCCACAACAAACATCTAGCGCTTTCGATCCAGGCTTGACAGCCATGCGCTTCATCGTATCGTTGCGCCAACCTACATGCATTTGGAAGCTAATTACACCATTCATTTTGTCATAGCTTTCAGAAATACTTTCAAATACTTCGTGAACGTGCTCTTCTTTTGATTTAGCCATTTTAGAAAAACCTCTCTTATCCGTTTGTAGAAGCAATCGATGCATCTACACGTGCTTGTAGAGCTTGTTTCACATCACTTTGTAAAAATGATGCTTGTGCTATTACTTGCAACAGCTCTGTTTTTAAGCGGGCAATTTTATCTTGTAAGACGCTATTGAAGGTCGCGCCTGTCTGTAATGCACTTTGTTCCAGCACTTTACTCATCAATGATTTTTGTCCACGTTGATACATAGCCCATTCTCTTTCTAATCGTAAGATCAATAAGCTCTTCTCCATTATTGGAATATAATGATGCAATGCATAAAGCTCAAAAAATTTCGCAATTAAACCTGACTCGATATTGCTAATTGAAGAACACCATTGTTCCACTGTACGCTGTTTTGCCTCATACACTTTTATTTGATGTTCGCAACGTGACACGATACCTTGTGATAAATTCCGAATTAATGCGACATTTCCCGACATTGCTAAAATTTCATAATACCGGCCACTATAAAAATCCCCAGCCAAAACGGTTAGCTGCTGTTCCTTTGAAGTGGCATCTAATTCTTTTATATGATCATGTGCCGCTAACGCTGCATATACAATTCCAACAGTTATTGCAGCTTCCCTTTGCTCTTGTTGCCACTCTTCTCCATTCAAGAAGGGCACTAACAAGTAAAACAGTTGATTTTCATCGAGCACAGGCGCTCCTGTGTATTTTTGCAAAGTTCTATGACGAACATCCATGAAAATCTCTGTTTTTAACTGTGCAATTGAATTTTGAATGTATGTTGCATTCATAGACCTTACTCCATTTCACTTTCAAATACGTTCATCATCAACATGACTTAACGCTTGCTTACTGAGTCATTATAGCATAAGCATCTATTCGGAATAAAAAGTTTTTGCTTTCACCAACACGAACGGGCAGTAGAACCCTACCACGGAAAGTACAAGAAAAAAATGGTAGGAAATCTACTTGCCCGTAAAAGCCAGTTTCACCAACACATATTACTTTTTTCATATGCATTTGGCACATCTGCAGATTATAACTAACCAGTCATCAGCACTGTATGTTGACTCTACCGACGGAAGCTAACTTACATGACTATGCTACTTTTTACCTTCACTTTGAATAACACCATGTGCTGTGTGGATTTGTGCTTTGCCACGAATTTTCATGGCAGAAGTATGCTCAGTAAATTGAGCAATCATTACTTCCCCTGCATCTAATTTTTCAGAATGATGGAATTTCGTATCCGTACCACGTGTTAACCCAATTACATGTACACCATCTTCTTCTGCCTGTATTACTATATAATCTTGCGCCATTGTCTGTACACTCCTTAAATCCGACAAATTCTTAGTCCATCATAACATAATTAGACATGCAGTTTAAGACATTTGAATAAATGACAAGACTTCTCTACGTTTTACCTCATCTTGTTCATAAATGCCACGTGCAACTGATGTAACCGTTTTAGATCCAGGCTTTTTCAGTCCACGCATAGTCATACACATATGTTCTGCTTCAATAACGACATAAACACCTTTAGGAGATAGCATTTCCATAATCGTGTCGGCTACTGATGATGTAATCCGTTCTTGTAATTGCGGACGACGTGCAATCGTTTCCACTGCGCGACCTAATTTACTTAGGCCCGCTACAATGCCGTCGTTTGGTATGTAAGCTACATGTGCTTTGCCGTAAAATGGCACTAGATGATGCTCACACATTGAGTAAAATGGGATATCCTTTACAAGCACTAGTTCTTCATGATCCTCATGGAAAACCGTTTTAAAATAATCTTTTGCATCTTCATGTAAGCCACTAAACATTTCAGCATACATTTTAGCAACGCGTTTTGGTGTATCGAGTAATCCTTCACGATTCACATCTTCGCCCACAGCTTCTAAAATCATTTTCACTGCTTGTTCTATTTTCAATAAATCTACATTCGACATTCGTAAAAACCCTCCTGCGTATCAAAACATTACACATTTCCCTATGCATCGTAGCATATCCAAAAGTTAAGCGCAAAACGACTTACTTGAATTAAAAGAAATTCAACATAACTTCTGTAATTAGGCATTAACTGCCGTCTTTGTTTCCAAATTTTATATTCAAGTTTGCTCAAAAAGTCATCTTAAAATCCATGCTATCCTTCTAGAGCATTTAACATAAATCAATCTTTGATGGAATGCTTGCTCTTATCCGTTCCTATTTGGCATTTATCCTCATTTTTAGTAATAAGGGACTTGTGGTGAAGCAAGTCATAGTTGTCGTTCATTATGCTATGTATACAAATCTTAGTAAAACGATTTCATGTATTACTGCTATAAGTCATTTTATAAATTAAGTTAAAAAGAGCAGCCCTCATGCTCGTTTACATGAAGACTGCTCTATGTAACTACTAGACGTGTATTATTTTACAGCATCTTTAAGCGCTTTACCTGGTTTGAAAGCAGGTACCTTGCTAGCAGCGATTTCGATTTCTTTACCAGTTTGTGGGTTACGACCTTTACGAGCCGCACGTTCACGTACTTCAAAGTTACCAAAACCAATTAATTGTACTTTGTCACCCTTTGCAAGAGCATCTTGAATTGTATCAAATACAGCTTCAACTGCTTTAGAAGCGTCTTTTTTAGAAAGACCTGCAGCTTCAGCAACAGAGTTTACTAATTCTGTTTTATTCACACCATTCACCTCCTCTCAAAGGGTCATGAACCAATTCTGTAAAAAGAGTAACACATAGAAAACCACGACGCAACTGTATTCATTCATGATTATAACCAAAAAATGCGTTTTTCACGCAAAAAACAAAAATAACAGGACTTTTCGCATAAATACGAATAGTCCTGCACTATTTTTTTGCTCAGTATTTTCCATTTTATCTCTATAAAATAAATGTCACTAATCCTCTATCACCTTCATTCACCATACGCTCAATTGTTTGACGCATACGTTTTTTAGCTGTAGGTGGTACTGCATTCATTTTATAACGTATGCCCTCTTTTAACACTTCATGCAATGGCGTACCGAAAAGTTGTGTTTGCCAAAGCGCATCACGATCATGTAAATAAGCATGGTTTAAATCTTTTAATAACTGCTGACTGTGGAATTCAGAACCAATAAGTGGCGCAAATTCTGATTCCATATCAACACGAATAATATGATAGGATGGCGCTTTTGCTTTCATCCGTACGCCGTAGAAATTATTTTGCTTAATTAGTTCTGGAGCAGTTGGTTCGAATTCTTGCATCATTGGCAATGTTACGCCATAACCACTATTATCTGCTTCAGTAATGGCATCTTTAAAGCGTTTTTGGGCTTCTTTTGCTTCAGCAGCCTCTTTAATAAATAGCAGCCAATCGCGCTTTGTTTCAATCGGCTCTTCCAACCATTCATTACAAACAGCTTTATATAATTCACCTTGTAATGACACGCGAATAACCGCTGTACCGATTCCTGAATCGACATGTACCACTTCACTTTGATCGATAAAATCAATCGCTTTAAAGGCATCAGAAGCTTGTTGCACGTCCCTAATTTTCATCACAGACGAAAGCACTTCTTCCATCGAATCAATTAATGCCACGTTTAGTGGGTGAGTAGCATCAAGGACATCGAGCCAATCTGGTTTTTCAACCTCAATCGTCCGAATCGGAAACTCAAATAGTGCCTCTTGTAAAATATATTGAATATCAGAAGCACGCATTTGATCGATTGAAATCGCAATTACCGGAACATTATATCGTTCAAATAGCTCATTTCGAAGCTGTACCGTTTCTTCTCTTGCCGGCATTTGACAATTTAACACAATAACAAAAGGCTTGCCAATTTCGGTTAATTGCGCAACAATCTCTTCTTCCGCTTTTTCAGCTGCACGACGGCTGATGCCATTTACTGTTCCATCTGTTGTCACAACAATCCCGATATTCGCATGGTCACGAATCACTTTATCTGTGCCAATTTTCGCTGCTTCTTGGAAAGGAATTGGCTCAGTATGCCAAGGCGTATGCACGTATTTCGGACCATTTTCATCCTCATAGCCCTTTGTACCTTCAATCACATAACCAACGCAATCTGCTAAACGAATTTGGAATGTCATTTCATCTTCGCCAACCGCAATACGAGTCGCTTGAGCAGGCACAAACTTCGGCTCAGCAGTCATGATAACTGGGCCTGGCGAGCTTTGTGGCAGCTCGTCCTGTGCTCGCATTCTTTCTGTATCATCCACAATATTCGGCAATACTACAGCTTCCATTACTTTTTTTACAAATGTTGATTTACCTACCCGAACTGGACCAACAACACCAATATAAACATCGCCATTTGTGCGCTCTGCAATTTCTTTAAATACTGCTTCACTCAAGGTTTCTGCCTCCTTTATCTACGCTTTTTCACTATATGCGCCCATGCAGATAAATATGAAAATGTATGAGAATTGTTTGAGTGACTGGCACATAAAAAAAATCCCCAATCATTAGACCAACATCTAATGATTGGGGTGAAAAATTTATTTTGAATCCGTAGCTTTGCTTTCTTTCTCTTGCGCGGCTTTAGCTTCTTCTTTAGCTTTTTTGACGTCTGCATTATAAGCATCCATCATATAAGTTGGCTCTCCATTTTCATCCACAGTATATGGCACTGAATAAGCTGGAACAACAGGATACTTTTCGACAAGCAATTGACGAATATCATCACCTGGTTTCACATCTGGCTTGTCTTCTTTTAAAAGTTGGCCTAAATCAATAGAATAATCCACATGCATTTCGCCATCACCAGTCATAAAAATTGGTAATTCAGCACCTGAATATGGACTTTTCACCGTCACTTCTGATTTATAGCCTAATTTTTCAAAGTTAATTTGATACACATTATCGGCAATTGCCCCCTTTGTCGGGATATATTGCGTACCCAATTTTCGAATATTAATCTCTCGCATGCGCTCAGCAGAGTTTAAGTCTACTAACTTAACTTCAGCACTGTTTTCCGGATCCCAAATAATGTATTGATAAATACCGCCCTTTTCATAGGCATTTCCAGGAATTTGAGCGATATATTTTGGCATAAGTTTTTCAAAATCGATTAAATATTTTATATAAATATCTGTATCCATTTCACTGTTTTTAATTGGCACAAGGCCACCAGTCGCTTCACGATATTCATTGACAGCACGTTGTACGGCTGCTAACTGGTCGACATCTGGCACTTGGTTTGCGGCTTTTTCTTCCTCAGGATAGGCACAGCCACCTAACAAGACGGCAATTGCCACTGTTAAAAGAAAAGCATTTAGTTTTTTCATAACACGTTCTTCCTCCTTTTAAGGCCATGTGGCAATAATCAGTACCATTAAAAATGTTCCAAGTCCAAACAGTATGTATGCTAATAAATTTACGATTGTACGTAAAAAACCATTTGAAATTTTATTGCGGCCTAAATAAATTAAACCCACCGACAAAATCATAAAGCCGATACAATAAAAAGATACCCACATGACATCTAGTGCAGGCATATGTGCTAACGGACCCATTTTCGTCTACCACCTTTCTTCAATGACACGAGACAATCAACGTTTATTATACTATGGGCAACTTCAAAAAAGAAATGGCGCTGTAGCAAAAAAGAAAATAGCCTAACGACTTTAGTGAAAATACTATTTTTTTGATATACTTATAAAATCCAAGAAATGTACTACAGAAATAAGAAGATAGCTATATTCAATTATATACCCATGGAAATTATAACATATATTTACTAAATAGAGAGAGGATTATAAACATTAAAAGGACTTTTTGCATAATTGTATTATGAGAAAAGTACTAAAAACAATATTTCTCTTTTGTCATTTAAATTAAAAAAGGTATCTCACAGTGTGTCTGAGATACCTTTTTGTGTCCATTTCATGACAAATTCTTGCTGTTTAATAAAATGAAAGTTACGGTAATTTAATGCATCATTTCGTCAATTTCACGCTTTTTCATACGCATCATTAATGCATCAACCGCCACTTTTGGTTCTACATCGTTGAACAATACACCATAAAGTTCTGTTGAAATAGGCATTGCGACATTATATTTTTCTGCTAATTGATAGGCTGCCTTTGTTGTTCGTACGCCTTCCACTACCATACCCATTTGATCGAGTACTTCTGGCAGTTTCATACCCTTACCTAACATATTTCCAGCACGCCAATTACGAGAATGCACGCTTGTACATGTAACGATTAAATCCCCCATACCTGTCAGCCCCGCGAATGTAAATGGATTTCCGCCCATTTTGACACCTAAGCGCGTAATTTCAGCGAGTCCACGTGTAATTAGTGCCGCTTTTGCATTATCACCATAATTTAGCCCGTCTGTAATGCCTGCCGCTAACGCAATCACGTTTTTTAACGCCCCACCCATTTCTACGCCTATAACATCCTCATTCGTATAAACGCGGAAAAATTGATTCATAAACAAATCTTGGACTTTTTCAGCTGCTTCAATATTGGCACAAGCTGCCGTAATCGTTGTCGGATGATGTAATACGACTTCTTCTGCATGACTTGGCCCCGAAAGTACTACAATGTCTTCGATAAATTCAGTTGGCAAGCTTTCAGCCAAAATTTCAGATATACGTTTTAATGAATCAGGCTCAATTCCCTTTGATACATGGACAAATAATACTTTTTGATCTAACGTAGCAGTCATCTTTTCACAAACTTCTCGAATAGCCTTCGTTGGCACTGCTACAATTATTGTATTGGAGTGAGCTACTGCCTTTGCAATATCATTCGTTGCATGTAAATTCTCCGGTAATAGCGTTTCAGGTAAATACTTTTTATTTGTATGTTGCGTATTCATTTCTTCAGCCTGATCTGCTCTATGCGTCCAGACAAGCGTATCATGTCCATTTTCCGCAAGTACCATTGCTAGTGCCGATCCCCATGAGCCTGCTCCTAGAACACAAACTCGTTCCATTGTTATTCCCCCTTTTAATTCCTACAGGTTAATTGCTAAAGGTCCATATGCATGCTAGACATATTTTAACCAATTAGTGATTTAGCCTAATCCTTTGAAAAAAGACGCCACCCAACAACAATTGTCGGGTTGGCGTACTGAAGTGTAATATTTTAAATTATGCACGTGCACGTGTAATTAAACGAATTGGCGTCCCTTCAAAATCGAATGTTTCACGAATTCTATTTTCTAAAAATCGCTCATAAGAGAAGTGCATTAATTCTGTTTCGTTGACGAATACGACAAACGTTGGTGGTTGAATCGCCACTTGAGTAGCATAGTAAATACGTAAACGGCGACCTTTGTCAGTCGGCGCTGGGTTACGTGCCACAGCATCTTCAATCACTTCATTCAGAATAGACGATTGAATACGCATTGCATGATTTTCACTTACGCGCTGCACAATCGGTAAAATTTGATGTACTCGTTGTTTTGTATTGGCTGATACGAAAATAATTGGAGCATAGTCTAAGAATAAAAAGTGCTCACGGATTTGCTGCGTAAAAACATTCATTGTTTTTTCGTCTTTTTCAATCGCGTCCCATTTGTTAACGACAATAACAATTGCTTTTCCAGCCTCATGTGCATAGCCTGCAATTTTTTTATCCTGTTCCTGAATGCCCTCTTCAGCATTCAGAACAACTAATACAACGTCAGAGCGTTCAATGGCACGTAGCGCACGTAACACAGAATATTTTTCTGTCGTTTCGTACACTTTTCCTTTTTTACGCATACCGGCTGTATCAATAATGACATATTCATGCCCATCATATTCGTAAGGTGTATCAATTGCATCTCGCGTTGTACCTGCAATGTTGCTGACAATAACGCGTTCTTGACCTAAAAAGGCATTGACTAGTGATGATTTTCCGACATTTGGACGACCAATTAAAGAGAATTTAATTACGTCATCGCCATATTGGTTTTCATCCTCTTGAGGGAAGTGTTTTGCACACTCATCTAATAAATCCCCTAAGCCTAAGCCATGAGAGCCTGAAATTGGCCAAGGTTCACCAAAGCCAAGTGCGTAAAAATCATAAATCATTTCACGCATGTCCGGATTATCAATTTTGTTGACAGCAAGAACGACAGGCTTTTTTGTTTTGTATAAAATTTTTGCAACTTGTTCATCTGCTGCTGTTACGCCTTCACGGCCATTCGTCATAAATATAATAACGTCTGCTTCTTCAATAGCGATCTCTGCTTGTTGACGAATTTGTTCTAAAAACGGCTCGTCTCCAATTTCGATACCACCTGTATCAATAATATTAAAATCATGTGTTAACCACTCTGCCGAACTATAAATACGGTCACGTGTTACTCCCGGAATATCTTCTACAATCGAGACACGTTCTCCAACGATACGATTAAAAATCGTCGACTTACCTACGTTCGGACGACCTACGATGGCTACTACTGGTTTCGTCATCTGTACTTCATCCTTCCAACTTCTTATCTTTCGCTATTATACACGAAAAATGCCATTATATCATAACATATCCATCGAGGAGAGTACTTTTTACTTTTCTGCTCGACATAATCGTTGTTTTTTGTCCCAACGTGCTCTTTATTCCTCGTATTATTCACCTATTTATTTTCCTTTGCGCACGTGCCATTTCGCTTAGTATCACCAAATCGGCAAATTAACATGTAAACAAAATAAGCCCCACCAAATAGGCTTCTGTAGGCAGCAAACTAGACATGGCTTCACTCATTTATTAGGCAAATGCCATGGATAGAAGCTCTTACTCGCTCACTAGAAGCGCAGTGATGGGGCTTGCATAGTTACATTCCTATGTAGCTTAATTATCATATGATGACAGACGAAAGCGAGGATACAACATCATATCCTCGCATGTCATGATTATTTAAAGTTTTTCAGTTGATCGCCGATGACATCACCAAGAGAGAAACCTGTGTTTTCTTCTGGTAATTCATAATCGATTACTTCTTCTGCCTCTGGATTTTCCAATAAATCTTTTATACTTAATGCTAGACGACCTTCGTCAACGTTAACATCCAGCACCTTCACCTGTACTTCTTGCGCTTCTTTTAACGCTTCATGTGGTGTATTAATATGTTTATGCGCAATTTGCGATATATGCACTAAGCCTTCCACACCAGGGAACACTTCTACAAAAGCACCAAACGATGTAAGGCGTTTGACTTTCCCTACAAGTATTGTGCCTTTCGCTGCACGCTCTTCAATATTCGACCAAGGTCCAGGAATTGTTTCCTTAATGGATAATGAGATACGTTCATTCTCTGGATCTACCGACAGAACTTTTACCTTCACTTCTTGTCCTTCTGATAAAACCTCACTGACATCACTTACATGCTCATGTGATACTTGTGAAATATGAACAAGGCCATCGATACCACCAAGGTCAATAAATGCACCAAACGATGCTATACGTTGCACTTTACCGTCTAATACATCACCAGCTTTAATTTGGTTAATGACATTTTTCTTCTGAGATGCTTTCTCAGATTCAACTACAGCTCGATGTGATAAAATTAAGCGGTTTTTTTCTTTATCTAGCTCAACAATTTTAAAGCTTAATATTTTCCCTTTATAATCTTCAAAATCATCAACAAAATAATCTTCTACTAAGGATGCCGGAACGAAGCCACGAACTCCTAAATCAACAACAAGACCACCTTTAACAATATCCTTTACTTCCGCTTCGAAAACTTCCTCAGCAGTAAATTGTTGTTCAAGTGTATCCCATGCTTTTAAGGCATCTACTTTACGTTTTGATAATACATAGTTTCCTTCTTCAACTTTTGTAATCATCAATTCTAACTCATCCCCAACGGAGATTGCGTCAGACGCTTTTTCAATGTGTAAGCTCGATAATTCACTTATTGGTACGATACCGTCAAACGGTGCACCTGGAATTGAAACAGTTACCGCTTTTTCATCAACCTGCTCTGCAATACCTTTGACGATATCACCTTCGTTAAACGTTTGTTCTGCATAGTTCATTTCTTCAGACATATGTAACCCTCCTTCGCATCTTCCCTTACTATTTTATTCGATATTGAAGACAAAGACAAAAATAAATCCTTTAAATTCAAAAAATGTCTGAAATTTTAGGATTTATACCATTTTTTCTTGTGCTAATTTTAAAATGGCCTGTGCTGCGGCATCAATTGATAGCTCCGTTGTGTCTAAAAATATAGCATCCGCTGCTTGAATCAGTGGTGATGCTTCGCGCTCACTGTCCATTTTGTCGCGCAAAGCAATCTCTTCTTGGAGCATTTCTATTGAAGACGCGATCCCTCTTTTTTCATTGTCAATAAAACGACGTCTTGCACGTTCTTCTACAGTAGCAGACATGAAGATTTTGAGTTCAGCATTTTTTAACACATGCGTCGCAATATCCCGTCCATCCATCACAACACCACCATTTGCAGCAAGTTTTTGTTGCTGTGCGACCAACAATTCACGTACTTTGGCATGTGCTGCTACTTGTGAAACAGATGATGTCACTTCGTTAGAGCGTATTGCATCTGATACGTTTTCGCCGTCTAAAAAAACAAGTTGACCTTGAGGAGATGGCTTTAATTCAATTGAGCTAACGGCTAACATTTCTGCTAATTTTGCTTCATCATCTAAATGTATGTTTTGTTGCATCGCTTTATACGTAACTGCTCGATACATTGCACCCGTATCGATATACGTGAATCCTAGTGATTCTGCAACGATTTTCGCGATTGTACTTTTCCCAGCTCCTGCAGGTCCGTCAATCGCAATTTGAATGTTTTTGTTCATTATGCTTCCCTACTTTCTTTCACACCATATTGTATCATACTAACAAAAAAAAGCCCTCTATTTACAAGAGGGCTACTGTGATTTTAATCATCGAAAGGATTTAATTCTTTACGGCGATTGACTAGCTGACGTTCGAAGCAGAAACGTACAATATGTTGTTGATCGATATCATCCGTATCTGTTAACTGAATGGTAGCAATTGTCTTATCTTCTTTTTCAAATATCTTAACAACAGTAGCTTCTGTTACGACATAAATGACATCTCCATTGGCAAATGGTAAGACAATCGTTAACTTAACATCATCATCGTCTTTGAAAGCTACATCACCTTTCAAAATTAGTGCAATACCACCCGCACTGATATCCGCTGTGACTAATTGATACTTAAATTCATTAAATTGAACTGCCACATCAACAGGTGTTTCAACACGAACATATTCACGGCGTTGAATTTTAATAAAATCATCTTCTTGAGGGCAATGCAACATAATCATCGGTATATTGCCCGCCTTGCGTCCTATTACTTCTGTATTGAATGCATAGGAAAGCTTATCCTCTGTTCGAAAGGTTGCCCTAAATTCTGAACCATCTATTAAAAAAGCGGTTTTCTTTGTTACTACATTTGTTGGATAGTCAATATAAAGAATATTGTCTTTTTGTTCAACTACTTTACAGCGGAATTTCTCTATACGTTCTGTATAAGTAGGTTCTAGTTGTAATAGTGTTCCAATTTTTATTTCCATGAGCATCTCCCCGAACAATATATATACCTCCATTATCGCATGGGATGTAAATTTTGGCTATATGAACTGGGAGCTTTTTCTTTATCTTAGGTTAAATATTCTACTTTTAAAACATTGTGATTTTCAGCATCAATGACAATACGGAATGTTTCTTGCGTCTGTTCATCTCGAACGGCTATCACTTCATAGCAAAGTCGTTGCTCGAATTGTCCATTATCCGTATAAATATTTTTCACTTCTTCCACACGCACATTATTATCAAAGAAAGATTTCCAATCAATTGGATTGGCCTTTTGAGGTTTGATTGATTCTTCTTGGATATATTCCATTGCATTGGCACCTAGTAATTCCCCAGTATCTTTTGCAATTTTTAACTGAACACCATCCGCATAGATTAATGCATTATCACCAGGATGAACGCGTGCAAATGTAACATGCCATGCTAAATGATTTTCACGTGCTTCAACATAAGCAACATCTTTCATTTCCAATCGCTTTAAATGTTCTTCAGCTTTTTTAATTATTTCATCTTGGGAAAGTTTTGCTTCATCCACAGGACGTTCCACTAAATAGGACAGTAAATGTCCTCCTTTTTCAGTTAAATCTACATAGCCTAAGCGAATTCCTTGGTGGAACTGTATGTGATAAAACGGATACGGTGCGGTATCACTACTTTTGGTCACAGTAAATGTAGCATCTTTAATAAGCGGGAATAAATATTTTACTTTTTCCAATGCTTCTTTTTCCGTAATAACTGAATCTTGTAACGCTTTTAATTCTATTTTCTTTTGCCAATCTGCTTCACTTAAAGTAAGCGGGAAATCACTTTCACCATAATCTTTTAGTGTTTTTTGAATATTATCGAAAGAGGTATTAGGATTTTTATTGTCTACTTGACGCATCCAAACATCCATTTTTCCATCTTGCTTGTAGTAATCAACCGTTGCTGTCGTCCACTCGTCAGATAAAGCTTGTAAATTCGTAGAAATTTGCGGCATTTTTTCTCGCCATGCTTCATAATCCCCCGATTTTGCTGTTTTCTTTGCTTCATCTCCTAGTTTTCCCAAATAACCTAGCCACTGATTAGAAAGTTCTTGCCCAATTGGAATATTCGCTATAGAAGAACGTACTTCAGAGCTTAGTCGCCAAATAGAATCTAACTCACTATCGATCGCCTGTTCATCCTTAAATAATAAGGATTGTGAAACGGCTCTTTGTAAGTATGATAATTTTTCAGAAGCGTCCGTTAATTTTTCTGTATACTGCGCATGTACAGTACGTTGTAAACTTTCTTTATCGCCATGTAAATCAATGCTATAGGCACCCAAACCAATTACTGCTATTGTTAAAATAACGAGCATTGTTCTCAATTGTTTTCCTCCTTTCTATGAACAGAAAATATGCTCACCTATTTGTTTTATTTGAGGACGAGTCCAAATCCACTTACTTGTTGCTGTTTTTGGATTAAAGTAATACAGGGCATTTTCCGATGGATCCCAGCCATTCATAGCATCAATGACCGCTTCCTTTGCACGTTGGTTCGGCTCTAACCAAATTTGTCCATCTGCTACTGCTGTAAATGCTAATGGTTGGAATATAATACCTGATATTGTGTTAGGGAAATCAGGGCTTTCTAGTCGATTTAAAATAACTGCTGCTACAGCAACTTGCCCCTCATAAGGTTCTCCCCTCGCTTCTCCGTAAACGGCATTAGCGATTAGCTGTAAATCTCGCTCTGTATACTTTGGTGGAATTTGTGTATCGGTACCATTACTATTGCTGCTACCACTGCTGTCACCACGATTTGCTGTACTGCCTCCACCACTATTTTTCACCTGTTGATCAAGAGGCACACCACCATAATAGGTAAATTGATTGCCTGCTTTTAATTGCGCTTTTACCCAATTCTCATCATAATCTGAATAGCCAGCTAACGCTTTTTTCGTCTTTGCCCCCGCTATTCCATCAATCGGCAATCCATATTTTTCTTGGAAATTTCGCAGTGCCCAATACGTGTTGTAGCCAAATTTCCCATCAATTTTACTTTTATAAAATCCTAAGTATTGTAGTCTAGCTTGCAGCTCAATCACGTCATCTCCATAAGCACCACGAGCAATCTGTTGATCGCTAAACGCTATGGCGTCATTTTGCGGTATCGAGACTATACTAATCGCAAATAGGAAAGCAAAAAGTATGCTTAATAAACGCACAATCATCACTCCTTTTTTTTATAGCTTGAAACAAAAGACACTTTTTATACATTGATAAAAAAGAAAAAAACGTAGAAATCATTTTTAGATTTCTACGTTTCAGACTGTAGACAAACTCGAAAAATTTCGAGTTTGCCTACAGTCTTTTTTCATTTTAAGATAAAAATAGATGTCTACTCCTGTTGATTTCCGCTACGTTCGGGCGCTTTCCGCGGGCACATCGTAAGCCGCAACCCTCGCTAACGCGCGGTCTGTTGCGTCTTACGTACTGTGCGTTCCCGCAGGAGTCGCCCGCCCTTCGCTCCAATCAACTTGATATGAATTGCTATCAATCAACTATAAATAAAATAATCTATTTGAGGTGATGGAAAATGATGTCGAAAAATCAAATCAATGAACGTGAACAATTAGAAATACTGACAATTGACCAATTGGTGCCACAAGACCATTTAGTCCGAAAACTAGAGGCAGCGATTGATTTTTCGTTTATCTATCCATTAGTGGAAAACCTCTATTCATCTTTAGGGCGTCCAAGTATTGACCCTGTTGTTCTCTTTAAAATGACCTTTATTCAATATGTTTTCGGTATTCGCTCAATGCGTCAAACTATTAAAGAAATTGAAACGAACATGGCCTATCGTTGGTTTTTAGGATTTGGCTTCCATACAGAAGTTCCACACTTCTCTACCTTCGGTAAAAATTATGCGCGACGGTTTCAAGACACAGATGTGTTTGAACAAATTTTCTATCGTATTCTAAAAGAAATTATGAAGAAGGGTCTCCTGCATGCAGACCATGTATTTATTGATTCCACGCATGTAAAGGCAAGCGCTAATAAGCGAAAGTATGATAAAAAAGTCGTTCGAAAAGAAACACGTGCTTATGAAGAGAAACTTCAACTGGAATTAAATATTGATCGTGAGGAACACGGAAAAAAACCCTTCCCTCCAGAGAGATTTGAAAAAGACGAATGGAAAGAAATCAAGGAAAGTACGACAGACCCAGAGAGTGGTTATTATGTTAAGGATGAACGGACTAAGCAGTTTGCGTATTCATTTCATGCAGCGACAGATGAAAAAGGTTTTGTATTAGGTACGATTGTGACTCCAGGAAATGTGCACGATAGCTATGTATTGCAGCCACTTGTTGAAAAAATCATTAAAAAAGTGAAAAAGCCATTAGCGATTGCTGCGGATGCTGCTTATAAAACACCTGCCATCACTAACTTTTTATTAGAGAATCAAATGTTACCTGTTCTCCCTTATACACGTCCTAAAACAAAGGATGGTTTCTTTCGAAAGCATGAATACGTGTACGATGAGTACTATAATTGTTATCTTTGCCCACAAGGGCAGGTATTGAAATATACGACAACCACAAAGGAAGGGTATCGCCAATATAAATCGAATCCAACGATTTGTGCTAATTGCCCCTTGCTATCACAATGTACAGAAAGCAAGAATCATCAAAAACTTATTCAACGTCATATCTGGGAAACATATATGGAAGAAGCTGAACATTTACGCCATTCATATGCTATTAAACAAATTTATGCAAAGCGCAAAGAAACGATTGAACGTGTCTTTGCAGATGCAAAAGAAAAGCATGGTATGCGATGGACAACCTTAAGGGGTCTTAAAAAATTGTCCATGCAGGCGATGCTTACTTTTGCTGCCATGAACTTGAAAAAGCTTGCTACTTGGACATGGCAAGCTGCTTAAGGAGAATAGATATGCTCAAAGAGTATGGTCAACTCGGCAGTGAAATCTAATTATTTACTATAAAAAATGACAAAAGGCATCAAGGTTAAAACTTCTTGATGCCTTTTGTCGACAATCTGAAACGTAGAAATCATTTTTAGATTTCTACGTTTTTATATTTTTTTATGCATATGCAAATGTTGGACAAGATGATAGTGCGCTAGCTTTACTTTACGTAAGCCAAACCACCATAAAAATAACATAAACGGTATCATTAAATATACCCAATGCCCTTTAAATGATAATATTGTATTGTATAAAATGTGTAATACTACCGGTGCGCAAATGGCCATTGCAATCATTTCTTTCGTCTTTGCATTTTTTGAAAATTTAGCACGTCCATAGTAATAGCCCATTACTACACCGAACAGAGCATGACTGGATACGGGTAATAACGCGCGCATAAAGGCCGTGTTTAAACCGAAAGAAAATAAATATAATATATTTTCTATCGTAGCAAATCCAAGAGATATACTCGCACCGTACAATATACCATCATAAGGATCATCAAATTCCACATGATTGTAAATAGCTATTAACAGAACAAACCATTTAAAAAACTCTTCAATGACACTTGAAAAAAGGACATCTTGTAAATAAAGATATCGAAAAACTCCCTCCTCCGTTAATACATATTGTAAAAACAAGATAGGGAAAGTTAGAAAAGCACCATACAAAAACGTTTGAAGTAAAGTTCTTCTTGGCTCCGTTGCCATTTGATTGCGCAAATAGAAGTAACTAAAAAGCGCTAGACCGGGAGCAATGGCAGCTGATAAAAGAATGATCATGTTGCCGGCTCCTTTCAACAATAGACTGATTTCATTATACCATGTAATGACAAAAAAACTTTTTAAAAGGAGATATATTTTTATGAAAAAAACAATTTTATTAATTCATACGGGTGGCACAATTTCCATGGCAATGAGTGATGAAGGTGCGGTGATGCCTAACAAGGAAAATCCATTAATAAAAGAGAGTAAAAAACTTGATACACTGGCATCTATAAAAGAAGTGGAGGCGTTTAATCTTCCTTCACCACATATAACACCAAAAGAAATGCTTCATTTACGTAACTTAATTATGGAAAAAACTTCAACAGAACATTTTGATGGTGTGGTCATTACACACGGCACAGATACTTTAGAAGAAACAGCCTATTTTTTAGAGTTAACAACCAATTTATCCATTCCAATTGTCTTAACAGGTGCAATGCGCTCCTCCAATGAGCTAGGTGCTGATGGCATATACAATTTAGTGGAAGCTGTTCGTGTAGCGATAGATGCTGAAGCAAAAGACAAAGGTGTGCTAGTTGTGATGAACGATGAAGTCCATTTGGCTGTCAACACAACAAAAACGAGTACGAGCTCAGTCAATACATTTCAATCCCCACAATACGGCCCAATTGGACTTATTACAAAAACACGTATTCTGTTTCATCATGCCCCGATTCGTCGCCAATATGTAGATGTAAAAGGCTTAACAAAACGAGTAGCGATGTTGAAAGTATATGCGGGAATGGAAGTTGATTTACTTGATGTGGTCCTCGCCTGCCAATATGATGGTGTTGTACTTGAAGGACTTGGACAAGGCAATGTACCACCAACAGTTGTAAAAGGCATTGAAAGTCTATTGGAACGAGGTATTCCGGTCGTTTTAGTTTCTAGATGCTTCAATGGCATCGCAGAAGGCGTATACGGCTACATTGGTGGTGGTAAAATGCTGGAAGACTTAGGCGCCATTTTCGCCACAGGTATTAACGGACAAAAAGCACGCTTAAAGTTACTAATCGGTTTAAATACAGCAGGGAATCCTTTAGACTTAAAAGAGTTTTTCCAGTAATAGTACTGCCCCAATTGTTAGACACCACCTAACAATTGGGGCAGTTTATAGTTAGTTTGAGATGTCACTTATAAATCAACTGTTTGCTTATAGAAAGTTAACAAATTTTGCAAGCGCCTATAGGCTAACTCAAAATCAGGTTGAATCACCGATAACTGTATAAAATTTCGATGTTTTAAATAGTTACTATCTGCATGCACAAATAACCCGTTTAATTTTAAATCTGTTGCTAGCTTGGTTAAGCCATTTGGACATTGTATAGTGATGATCATTGGATACGCTGTGATTGGTAAACGATAATGCATAAAAGGCAACTGCAACAATGCCTCATAGCGCTGCTGTAGTTGATGATAACGCGCTGGATAGGCTTGTAAGGCTTCCACTACATTCCCAACTAGTGCTGCTGGTAGT
Source organism: Lysinibacillus sphaericus (assembly GCF_002982115.1). Taxonomy (GTDB): domain Bacteria; phylum Bacillota; class Bacilli; order Bacillales_A; family Planococcaceae; genus Lysinibacillus; species Lysinibacillus sphaericus. The sequence goes on from NZ_CP019980.1 coordinate 3,125,651, forward strand.
GTATAGGGAATTGTTCCATGTTGATAATTGGTTAAATCCAAATAGGCAGGCAACGCTGTCACAGGCTCTACAAGTTCTTGAGAAAACACAAAGGCCAAACCACTCAATGCCCCAATAGCTTTACCACTCACCGCTGTCGCTAAATAGCAATCGTCCAATAAAAACGGCATAGCACCAAAAGAGCTAATACAATCAACACAAAGTTTTATGTTATAGCGCTTAGCCAACTGCTTCATCCCGTGTAAATCATTGCATGCACCTGTTGACGTTTCTCCGTGCACCATAAGCAACCACTGATAAGCCCCCGTTTGTAATAAATCCTCCAATGCCTGCATGTCAAATGCGCTTCCCCACGCTTGCGTAACAACATCAAAATCCAATAACCAACGTTCTGCCTGCTTCTGAAGACGCTCTCCAAATTCGCCATTTGTTAAAATAAGTCCATGCCCCGCTTGTTGAGCCTTGAGTTGCCCAAGCATCACTTCATTTGCGAGCGTCCCTGATCCAACGATTGTAGCGACTTGTTTAGCCCCAGATAATTCAAGCAACTTGCTACGCATACGTGCATAGAGCGATTGAAAGGCTTGTGACCTGTGCGACATATCAGAATACACAATTGCTCCCTGCTGTTTCACTGGTCCTGGATAAAATGTATAACTTTCTTGCGCAAGCTTGTGTTGCAACGACTGTTCAAATTGTTGCCTTGTTAAGACCATTGGTAAAAACATTGCTTCGTTTGTTCCTACCGCAGGTGCGAATTGGCTAAAGCCCATTTGTTTATACATCTTTTCCTCACGTGTAGTACCTGAGATAACAGCTGCTGAGTACCCCTTTTCATAGGCAAATGCATTTAATGCTTGTGTTAATCTGATTAGTACTCGACCTGAGCGGTAAGGCTTTTTCACTGCGAGTAAGCGAATTTCACAAAGCTTTGTACAAATTTCCTTTGGTAAAAATTGCTCTACTTCGCCAATTTTTTCATCGATTGAAAACGGTCGCTGATCTCGAAAGGCTAGCATACCGATAAGCTCAGTACCTTTATACACCACTAAATACGTATTTTCTTTATGGAAACGATCGACTTTTCTTTTCAGCGCATTTGGTTCATGTTGTGGAATTTCCTCAACAAAAGTTTCATAATTCAACTGCGCAATTGCATCAAATTCCTTTTCTGTCTGTGCGACTTTACACCAGTACATAAATTCACTTCCCTCTTCTCAATGACTCCTTTATATTGGATGAATGCTTCAATAGCATACACATAATGGCAACAAGTATCGGTATGTATAACTGTAAATGTCCTGTCAGTACAATTGCGCCAATGTAAAATACAAAGCCACCTAACATGCCGAGTGTTAAACTTCTTGTTACACCAAGTACAATAGCTGTACCGACAATCATCATTGAAAATAAAGCTGGAGAAAGGGCAAGTCCAACACCAATAAACGTTGCAACCCCCTTACCACCATTAAATTTTAGACAAATCGGATATAAATGACCGAGAATCACGAAACAGGCTCCAGCCATAATAACCCACTGTTCCAAATGCCAGAAATAGCCCAATGTTACAACTAGTACACCTTTTAATGCATCCCCCAAAAATGTCCACATAAATGCAGCCTTGCCAATTACACTCCCTGCATTTCTGGCTCCAAGATTTTTACTACGTTCTTGTTGCAAATTGACACCATACATTTTTCCAACGAAATAAGCCGTCAAAAAGTTTCCAACACTATAACTAAATAGCCAATAAAGCCAAGTCATTATTCCCCTCCTTCTACAGTCTAAAGAAGCTGTATAAGCAGTGCATGCCTATACAGCTTCCTTTTTCTTTTATAGCTTTCTTTCCGCAATAGCTTGAGCAATACAATCCCCATGGAAGCGGCCATTTTCTATAAAAATTTCATTGGCATTATTCCCTGCTGCAATAACCCCAGCAATAAATAATCCAGCTACATTGGTTTCCATTGTTTCTGGATGACAAAATGGTCGACCTGTTTCTTCGTCAATTGTAACTCCCATCGCACGGATAAATGAATGGTCTGGATGATAGCCTGTCATAGCAAAGACAAAGTCGTTTTTTATCATTTCTTCACGACCATTAATATTAATGATGACTTCATGCTCACGGATTTCCTTCACAATTGTATTAAAATGCATTGTGACTTCTCCATTGCGCACAACACCTTCAAATTCTGGTAAGACCCATGGCTTAATACTTGATGAATACTCGCTACCTCGATAAACAACTGTGACACGAGCGCCCGCTTTGTTTAATTCTAAAGCTGCATCTACTGCTGAATTTTTGCCACCAATCACAAGGACATCCGTATCAAAAAATTCATGGCCTTCTTTAAAATAATGGTGAACTTTAGGTAATGCCTCGCCAGGAATATTCATATAGTTAGGATGATCATAGTAACCCGTTGCAATGACCACATAGGGTGTTCCATATACATCCTTATCAGTCGTAACAGTAAAAAGTTCCCCTGATTTGACAACACTTTCGACTTTTTCAAAACGGTTTACTTGAATATTTTTCAAGCGTACTACTTCACGATAATAAACAAGTGCCTGATTTCGCTTTGGCTTCCGTCCTTCAATAATAAATGGTACATCACCAATCGCTAAACGTTCACTCGTACTAAAAAAAGTTTGATGTGTAGGATAATTGTAAATAGCGTTTACGATATTTCCTTTTTCAATTACAATCGGTTGTAAACCAATTTTTTGCAAAGATATTGCTGCGGCTAAACCACAAGGGCCTCCTCCAACAATAATTGCATCAACTTGTTGCATTGTTTGACACTCCTATCAAATTGGCATCAGCGTATTAAACACAGATGCTTAACTGTTGCAGATGAGCTCCCTTTAGGGCATCTACAAAATGATTTCAAAATCCACTATCGTTTCCATTATACGCCTTCTATACATTTTTGGTTGTTTATTTATCCGAAATATCGATGTCAATAATATGACACTCTGGTTTCGCGCCTAAACGTAATGGCAATAAAGTTGTACCATAGCCATTACTTACGAGCGTCATAATGCCTTCACGTTGTCGATAGGAGCCTAGCGGATGCACCCCATATGGCCCCACTCGTATTTGCCCACCATGCAAATGTCCACCAATCATTAAGTCAGCTCTAAATTTTGCTCTTACTCGGGCAAAGACACCTGGATTATGTGAAATAAAAACGACTAAATCCTCCTCACCCACTTTTTCAAAAGCAGCATCAAAACTATATTTCATTGTCGAAGTATCTTCAATCGCACTTATCCAAAAGCGGTTCTTATTAGGCAATAACACAGCATCATTGGCGATAATCTTTACACCATGCTGTTGTAAAATAGCTCGAAGTCGCTCCTCGCCCACTTCTCTATCATTATTTCCCCAGACAAAATAAGTAGGACCTAACGGTGTCAATAAATCAAGATTTTCATGAATACGCTGAATCGGCGTGCGTCCATCTGCAAAATCTCCACCGATGATGACCGCATCAAATGTACTTTCTAATCGTTCAATCATTGAGCGATTTATTTTCCGTAAATGCGTATCTGAAATAAAAAATAGTCGAATCTTTTCTGGTTGACCTTTAAGTGATAATTGATGATGCAACACATTATTTTCGTGCGCGACCTTCCACATGTAGAGTAGGAAGGCGATAACTATTAAAAGAAATAGTCCAATATATAGCATTCCCTCACTTCTCCTTACGATAGCAAAAAGGCGATTCAATACGCTATAGAATCGCCTTTTTGCTAATTAGACGTTTGCCTCAACCTTATGTTGGTGTTGACGTTTGTCCTTTATTTTATACTAGAAAAACATCGTTGCCAAAGAATGACACCGTTTTTCTTATGGTAGTTTAATGACTTGCCCAACAATTACCGTGTCAGAAGTCATACCGTTCGCAGCTCGAATTTTCGCTAGCGTTGCTTCACTACCATCACCGTAGTGATTCAATGCAATACGATATAGATTTTCATTAGGTTTAACTGTATGTGTTTTTACTGGTGTCGTATTTTGCTTTTCTTGTTCGGCTTTACGAGCTTGTTCCACTTTACGTGCTTGCTCCGCTTTTTTCGCTTCTTCGGCCTTTTTTGCTGCCTCTGCCTGTTGCTGTGCTTTCTTCGCTTCTTCCGCTTTTTTCGCCTCTTCAGCTTTTTTCGCTTCTTCTGCCTTCTTTGCTTCGTCAGTAGCTTTTTGTTGTGCAGCTAGCTTTTCAGCATCTTTTTGCGCTTGTTCTTTTGCTTGTTCATTTGCTTTATCATCTTTTTCTTTATCTGCTGATGTAGATGCTTCCGCTTTTCCGTCAGTCTTATCAATTTCTACAACAGCATCCATCGTATCTTTTTCAGCTTCTTCAATCGTTTTACCAGGATCATAGAATTGCACAAAATAAATTAATATAGTTAATGGAATTAAGATAAATGTAACAAAAAGAATCGTCATTAAAGGAAATTTACGTTGTTTTGTATTTTTCGGCTTTTTGTTATTACTTCCATTTTTATTCATTCTTGAAACTCTAGATAGATTTTGCTGTTCTTGTTGTTCTTCTTCAAATGACTGACGATGTTCTTCGATTTTATCACGATAGTCTTCTTTACTCATTCGACTTTCCTCCAACCTTGCTACGCATTCTTCTATCATTCTATTATGACGAATTTTGCGAAAAAAGTAAATGACCGTAAGTTTAGTCTAGTCGCTTATTAAAAGCTGTTTTAATCGACTTTCCCACGCCATCATTTCTACTTTCTTCTCTTCCTTCATGCGTACTGTATTGATTTCATCATAATGGATTCCACAATTTTCACAACAGTTTTCAGGTTTTTTCTTCAATTTTTGCCCAAAATACCCGACAAGTTGCTCGCGCAAACAATCTTTTGTCTTTATAATTTTTAACATTTCATCCACTGCCTGATATTTTTCAAGTGCAAAATGACGAAGTCGTGCTTTTACTCGTTCTTCAGGTTCCTGATGGAGCCAATAATCTAGCACACGAAAGGCTGTTTCACTCAACTCACCATTTTTTAACATTTGAGTGGGGGCAATACGCTGCAATACAAGCTCTTGATAGCGATCGACATGACTAGATGACGGTAAATCTCCTGTTACTACAAATTTCGCCAGTTCCTCGTCACCATCGCTGTAAAGTAAAATCGCAAGTGCAGGTTTACCATCACGACCTGCGCGCCCAATTTCTTGCATATAATTCGCAACATTGGCAGGCATTGTCTCATGTATCACCTGTCGAATATCTCCCTTATTAATGCCCATGCCAAACGCATTGGTCGCCACAATCCAATCTAACTCTCCATCGATAAACTGCTGTTGAATAAATTGACGATCCTCCGCACTATAGCCAGCATGATATGCGGCAGCTCGCAAACCCGCTTGCATAAACAGTTCACAATATTGCTCAGCACGCTTGCGTGATGACAAATATAAAATACCTGGTCCAGCGGTTTTTTTTACATGCTCCACTATCCATCTTGCTTTATCGCCCCTATCCTCGAAAAGAATACGTCCGAGGTGAATATTTGGACGATCAACATTATACATAAATTCAAACGGTGCATGCAGTGATAGTGTAGCATGAATATCTTTTACTACTTTTTCAGTTGCAGTCGCAGACAACGCTAATACAGGGGGACGATTACCTTGTGAAAACCAGTCGCCGATGCGCAAATAATCCGGACGAAAATCAAATCCCCACTGCGAGATACAATGTGCTTCATCCACAACAATAAGACTTAACGTCATATTTGCTAACTTCTCCTGTACCTGTTGTTGTAACAACATCTCCGGCGATGTGAAAATAAAGCGATACTGTTCTAAAAAATGGAGAGCATATCGTTTTTCTTCTACTGTTAAAAATGAATTTAATGCTACTACCCTTTTTTCACCAAATCGCTTCAGTTGCTCTACTTGATCTTGCATTAAAGACAATAGCGGAGACACTATTAACACTGGTTTTTGCAATAAATAAGCGGGCAACTGATAGCACAATGATTTACCCATGCCTGTTGGCAATAATGCAATAACATCTTTCCCGCTAAGAATTGCTTCAATTACCTCTTTTTGCCCTGGTCGAAAGGTGGCATAACCGAAATACTTTGCTAATGTTTGCTCTAGTTCCATTATACTTCTCCTTTCGCGAGGACAAGTCTGAGCTGGAAATAACTCAAGTCATTGACCACTTCATGCAATGCCTTTAATTTCTTTGTTTGATATTGCTTGGATGCCTGCCAAACTTTTTCCGCTTCCTCATAAGAGACGAACGGACCAATCGAAAAGTTCGGTTCGTTCATTGCTATTTCAACTAAATGATCTTCAATTGTACTTTGTTTCAACTTTCTAATTTGAACAATCTGCTCAATTGAATACCCTTGTTCATATAAATAGGCGGTTTGCTGTGTCGAATCTGTCAACAATGCCTTTACTCGCAATTCTTCTGCTATTTTGCCAAGCAACGGGTAGTTGTTTGTTGCATGCACTTCATTCAATAGTGTATGTAGTAACTCAATAAATGCTAATTGACTATCAAGTACCGTTTCTTTGCGTTCAATGGAAAGTTGCTGCCATGTCCAACCTGGTAAACTATAGCCACTCAATCGATAAAGGGCAAGTTGCTTATTACTTTCAGAAACGGCTAGTGTTGCGAACACACGCAAGCATTCATCCAGTAATTGCTGTTGCAAATGCCCTGATTGATACTGCAGATCTTGTAAAAAAGCACGTACCCATGATTGTACTTGCGTATCCTTACTAATTGGTGAAAATGACCGAATTCCCTCTTTTTGATAGGACAAACTTTGTACAACTAAGGAAAGCCGCGCAAAAAACACATGTTCATTTCCTCGATAATGCCAACCGTCAAATAAAAAAGTTGGTGTTTGCGCTGCCCGCTGTAAACCTAGCTTTTTCATGGAATAGTGACCTGATTCCTGCATAATTAACCAACTATATTGCAAAAAGGTAGAAACAGCTTCATCAAATGTCGCACGAGGTAATTTTGGGAGTAATCCAAAATAGTTATGTAACTGAAACAGTCCCACATCTTGAATTGTCTGGCCTGAACGCTTTCCTCTAAGGATATGATAGGCCGCTGATACGGTTCGTTCATTATTTAGTTTTTGAAAGATTTGCAATAAAATTTGATAAAACATTGAAGCAAATTCCTCCAATTTAATAGTATTAGGTTGAAATGTCAGTTAAACATCTTTAAAATGAGTATGAAGCTTTGTAGGAACATCGTAAAAGGAGAGAAAGAAATGGCTAAATACACAATTGTTGATAAAGATACATGCATCGCTTGTGGCGCATGCGGAGCCGCAGCACCAGATATTTATGATTATGATGATGAAGGAATTGCCTTCGTTATTTTAGATGATAACATGGGAACTGCTGAAGTTCCAGAAGATCTACTAGAAGACATGCAAGATGCTTTTGAAGGTTGCCCAACTGATTCTATCAAAGTGGCTGACGAACCTTTTGACGGCGACTCTTTAAAATTCGAATAGTCTATACCTTACTAAAAAGGCATCCAATAAAGGATGCCTTTTTGCATGGATTCACCGTTAACAATCTCAATGATTCCTAGAATTGAAGAACGCATTGAAATCAATTTTATGCCCTTTTCATCTTATTATTGCAACCATAATTTATGTATGATAAGATTTTAGTAGTTGGTACTAATAACAGATATTATTTCGTAAAGGGGATTCTTATAAATGATGGATAATTTATTACAATTAAAAGATAAAAATATTGTCGTAATGGGCGTTGCAAACGATCGCAGTATTGCTTGGGGGATTGCTAAACGTTTATTTGATGTAGGGGCAAACGTGATTTTCACATATCGTCAGGAACGTTCTTTAAAAAAATTACAAAAACAACTTGAAAATTATGGACATGCAGATGCTCTTGTTGTGCAATGCGATGTGAACAGTGATGAAAGCACAAAATCAGCATTCGATGAAATCGGTTTAAAAGTTGGGGTTATCCACGGTATTGTGCACTCAGTAGCATTTGCCAATGCAGAAGATTTACACAATCGCTTTTTAGAAACAACTCGTGATGGCTATGCATTTGCCCAAGATACAAGCGCCTATTCCCTTATTTCTACAGCCAAAGCAGCACATCCATACATGACAGAAGGCGGCTCAATTGTAACAATGAGTTACCTAGGTGCAGAACGTGTACTTGACGGCTACAACGTAATGGGTGTTGCCAAAGCAGCATTAGAAGCATCTATGCGCTACCTTGCTGCCGATATTGGTCAAGACAATATCCGTGTCAATGCAATATCTGCAGGTGCTATTCGTACACTTGCTGCGAAAGGCGTTCCTTCATTTAATACAATTTTACACAAAATTGAAGAGACAGCACCGTTAAAACGTAATGTTCAACAAGATGAAGTAGCTGATATGACAATCGTGATGTTATCTCACTTATCACGTGGTGTAACAGGCGAAACAATCTATATTGACGCAGGCTATAATATAATGGGTTAACACCTAAAAAGTGTTAGATTGACGACAATCAATCTAACACTTTTTCTTTGCTTTTATTAATGCCTAGTTGTAACACTAACTTAGCACCTCACGCTAATGCCCAGTAAGGAACCGTTGTTTGGCAATAACGCTTTTTAAAACAAATGTTAGCCCACAAGCAATGACTAAAAAGACCGTGATCATGGCAACCACACCCATCCAGCCAAAATGCATCCAAAATATGCCTCCTACCGTTCCACCGACACTAGAGCCAAAATAGTAGAAAAATAAATATAAAGACGATGCTTGTGCTTTATCATGAGTAGCTCGTTTGCTCACCCATCCACTTGCGATTGAATGGGCTGCAAAAAAACCAAAGGTAAACACTGTAATTCCTACTATTTTTAAGAAAAGTAGACCTTGTAGAGTAATAATGGCACCAGCTAGCATAATTGCAATGGCTAACAATAACATTTTCTGACGCCCAAAACGATCAGCTAAACTGCCAAACCACGCAGAGCTAAATGTCCCAACTAAATAAATTACAAATATCCAACCGACAATTGTGGCACTCAAATGATAGGGAGGTGCCATTAATTTAAAACCGATATAATTGTAAAGTGTTACAAAGCTTCCCATTAGCACAAAACTAATAGCAAACAAGCACTGCATGGATGGGTCCTTTAAATGCTGCATAAGTGATTTGGTTAAAGCTTTTATTTGTAACGGCCGTGCCGAAAAATGCTGCGAGTTCGGTAGCATCCAGACAAATAACACACTAATGATTAAGCTAATGATACCAAGTACAATCATACCAACCTGCCAGTTATAAAGGTCTGTAAATGTACCAATAATGACACGTCCACTAAGACCACCTACAGAATTGCCACTTATGTAAAGTCCCATTGCAATACCTAGGCTAGATGGGTTCATTTCCTCTCCTAAATAAGCCATCGCAATTGCTGGTAAGCCTGCAAATACAACACCTTGAATAACACGCAATACTAATATGGTTTCAAAATTTGGTGAAAAAGCGAGTGCTAGCGTCAAAATGGATGCTGCAAATATCGAAATCGTCATTAATGACTTTCTACCCCACGCCTCAGATAATGAGCCAACAATGATCATACTAATCGACAGTGACAATGTGGTCACCGATAGTGACAAACTCGCTACTGCTGGCGAGACATGGAATTCCTCTGCAAATGTCGGTAACAATGGCTGCGAAACGTATAAATTCGCAAAGGTAATAAAGCCTGCTAAAAATAAAGCCCAATTTGCTTTGTGGAATGCCTTTGTTCCTTTCTCTATATACTCCATTTCAATCTCCTCCATTTACGAGTCCATCTATCTATTATTCTAATACAATATTCTCCAAAATACAGTGTGGATTGTCGAAAAATAGACAAAATTAAAGAGCTTCTTTATATTTTCTACCATTTTCATTTGACAATTCTATACGTTGCCAAATAGTGTTCTTTCTATTTTTTCCAATTAATATAATTAATAGAAATAATAGTGATTTAATGTTAAATGCATGTTTTTGCTATGTTGAATTCGGCGTTTATATGCTACAGTGAGTAATATAATGACTGTTATTCTACAATTTGGAGGTATTTCATGAAAATAATCGAAGCTTTAGCACAATCAGCGCACTATATCCATCTTGCATTAAAAGAAGAAGCCATTGTAGCTGTCGTTGATAAAGAAAGTGAAACAGTTGTAAAATACTTAGCAGGCAAACGTGTTGACTCAGGTTATGTAGATGGGCAACAAGTAAATGCAAATGATCAAAATGTTTACATCGCCTTTACTGGAAAAAATGCAGATGTCATCATACCCGAGGATGTATATGGCATTGCCATTAACGCCTTTGCATTTCCAATTCGAGAAAATGGCAAAGTGATTGGCGCTCTAGCGTTTGGACTTCCTATCGACAATGAGCTAAAACTCGAACATTATATGAATACAATGGATAGTATCGTCTATAACCTTCAAGATAAAGTACATAACATCGCCTCTCATTCGGAGGAGTTAGCTGCCACTAGTGAGGAAATTAATAAACAGGCACAACATGCCCTAGAAGATTCTGAAAAAACAAATGATGTCACAGATTTAATAAAAAACATTTCTCAACAGACAAATTTACTTGGCTTAAATGCCTCGATTGAAGCTGCGCGTGCGGGTCAGCATGGAGCTGGTTTTAATATCGTAGCACAGGAAGTTAGAAAGCTTTCTTTTGAAACGTCAAGTGCCACGGAAAATATTGAAGCTTCTCTGCGCAATATTACTCGAAATCTTGATAATTTAAAGAAAAACATGGGTCAAATCTCCGATGCGACTAATGAACAAGCACAACTTGTCCAAGATTTTAGTGAAATTATCGACGAACTTACAACCTTAAGTCAAGAAATGAAGGGCTTCATGCATAATGCCTTGAAATAAACTATCGAAACGGAGGGCTACAATACCAATGCAGATTACAATCAATCACGAACTAATGTTAAGAACCATCACGCTTGATGATGCAGAAACGGTTTTCGCACTAACGGATACATCGAGAGCATATTTACGTGAATGGTTACCATGGTTAGATTTTACAAAGGAACTAGCGGATACAAAAAGCTATATAGAAGGCTGTATTGCTGGTTATGAAACAAAAAGTAGTATGTCCTTTGTGATTATTTTCCGCGATAAAATTGTAGGAATTGCGGGTTTTAATACGATCAATCATGCTAATAAAATTGCAGCCATTGGCTATTGGCTTAGTGCAGATGCTCAAGGACATGGCATTATGACAACAACAGTACAAGCGCTATTACAGTATGCTTTTGTCGAGCTCCAGTTAAACAAAGTGGAAATCCGTGCTGCTGTTGGCAATACAAAAAGTCGCGCGATTCCAGAGCGACTTGGTTTTAAAACGGAAGGAACCATTCGCGCGGCAGAATGGCTATACGATCACTATGTCGATCACGTCGTTTACGGCATGCTTGCGAGCGAATGGACATCAGCATCAGTACTATTGGGTAACGATATTCGTCGCTAATAGTATTTGGCTTTGCGCCACTATTACTTCATCCATCGCCACTAAAAGTTCCACTTAACATAAAAAAGCTACCTAATCCCGAAGTTTTAGGTAGCTTTTCTCAATGTTTATTGTTCGACGGTTTCTTTTACTTGTTCTGTCGTCGCAACAGGCTCTGGCTTTTTCACTAGCTCCGTTGCAATACGCTCAAGCTCTGGACGCAATGTATGCTTGCCCGCATAGCTTTCGATTAACTCCTTCATATCAATACCGGAAGTTTCCTTTAATGTTTCTTGCAAGGTTGACATTAAATTCGTTGCATAAGAAGTGACCTTGTTCGCACCACTGCCTCCTTCTCCACTACCCGTGTCAACAACTGTAATTTTGTCAATATTGCCAAGTGGACTTGCAAGCTCTTTTGCGTACTCAGGCATCATGCGTACAACCATATCCAGGACAGCTGCTTGACCGTAGTATTCAAAGGCTTCCGCAATTTTACGTTTTGCTTCCGCTTCCGCTAGACCACGAAGACGAATAATATCGGCATCTGTTTCACCCTGTGCACGCTCAGCATCTGCTTTCGCAATACCATCTAAACGAATTTTCTCCGCTTCCGCTTTCGCTAACGACTCAATACGATATTTTTCCGCATCTGCCTGTGCAAGCTCACGCATTTTTTCCGCCTCTGCATTTTGCTCAACTGCATAGCGGTCGGCATCTGCCTTTTTCTTCACTTCTGAATCATATTGCTTTTCACGACGTAGAATTTCTTTTTCTTCTAATTCAATTTGCTTTTGACGTTCAATAATGCGAATTTGCATTTCTTGCTCTGTTACTTCCTGCTTCGCACGTGCAGTTTCTAATTCATAAGCTTGGTCGGCACGAGCTTTGGCTATATCTTGCTCACGACGGAATTCCGCCACTTTTAATTGATTTTCTTTTTCCGCTTCCGCAATTTCTGTTGCCCGTTCTAGCTCAGCTTTTTGCGCTTCTTTTGATGCTTCTGCTCGTTTAATGCGCGTTTCTTTTTCTGCCTCGGCAGTTGCAATATCTGCATCACGTTTCACTTGTGCAATTCTAGGCTTCCCTAGTGAATCAAGGTAACCATTTTTATCGCGCACATCTTTAATTGTAAAGGACACAATGACAAGACCCATCTTCGCTAAATCTTGAGAAGCTACACGTTGTACCTCTTGCGAAAATTTATCGCGATTTTTATAAATTTCCTCAACTGTCATTGATCCTAAAATAGAACGTAAATGTCCTTCTAATACTTCACGTGCTTCCCCTTCACGCTCTGCCTTTTGCTTTCCTAAAAACTGTTCAGCCGCTGTAGCGATTTCTGAAATGGAACCACCAATTTTAATAATCGCTGTACCATCCGCCATTACGGGAACACCTTGCTCTGTATAAACTTCAGGCGTTGTTACTTCTAACTTACTTGATAATAGACTTAATGGTTGTGCTTGCTGGAAAATTGGGAAGACAAATGTACCGCCCCCACGAATAATTTTAATACGGTTTCCTGACTCATCTTTATGTACATTTTTTGAGCCAAGATAGCTACCTGTCACAATCAGTGCCTCATCAGGACCCGCTGTACGATACTTTGTTACATACAGTGCCACTAGTGCGATTAAAATAAATGCTACAATTCCCAAGACAATTAAAATCTCCATTGACATGACTGTATCTCTCCTTTATATAAACTTTTTTTCATAGGCTCTTACAAAAAGAGTGCCTTCCTTCGCTTCAACAACAAGGACGGTCGAATCATAATCGATGACCTCATTGTCATAGCCTGCTGCGCGCTTTGCAATCATACCGCTCGTTGTCTCAATAACAACTTCACCGAAGCCATCTTCTGGTATTGGTACAATCACTTTACCTAACTGCCCCTCAAGAGATTGTTCCGTATAGGCTAATGAAACATCCGCTGATTTTAGTGGAACAAGAATAAATAAATAAAATAGGGCACTTAAAATCACGCCGATGATAGCAGCCACACCTATGTTCCATGCGCTAGAGAAAAAGGCTAACTTTTCTAATATAAATCCAGCTGCTGACATCAATGTGAAGAATGATAAAATGACACTTGGATTAAAAATCGGTAGACCATCCCCAATGCCCTCGACTACTTCGCCGAAAAACATAAACAAAATCGTTGCAAGTCCCGCGAAAATCAACACCACCAAATAAATTTGCTCGAGTGAATAGCCAAATAGCGTCAAGTTGTTCACCCCTTTTCATCATATTACCTACTATACGGATGCCCTAAGGAAAAAGTTTCATAATTTTTAAGATTATCAAAATTTTTAAAATTAAGAAGCTAGCATTAATCCCTTCTCATTCTTTTGCGTATTTTTATTTCTCAAACTCAAACCATGTTACAATAGAAAAGAATAAAGGCATCGAAGGAGATATTGCATGAAGCGATCAACAATTATTAATGTTTGTATTTTCATTTTTTTCACTTTACTATTCGTCAATGATTTTTTCCCTGCCACTCCGTTAGCAGAAATATTGTCGAAGAAAATTATTCTTGTTATATTAATTGTCCTAGTAGGTATAAATCTAGTGTCATCAAAAGGTACATATAAAAAGCTATCCAAAAAAGCATATGCTGGTTTAACACTTTATACAGTTGGTCTTTGGATTGTGCTCACATTATTAGGTGGCGAGTCCGAAATTGGCTTATCTTATAATAGCCCTATTTTCTATCTTATCGTGATTGTACTAGGGTTTGACTTATTACGAGTTTATCGCCAATGGAAGCGTGAAGAAGCAGAAAAAAATAATGCAAAATAAAAGCATGTTGCCAATTAGCAATGAACACTAATTGGCAACATGCCTTTTTTGTATATAGCAGCTTAGGATTCTAGTACATTTAAAATCGTATCAAGTTCATTGACAGCGTGGTCTAATCGTTCCTTTGCCTCAATGTTTTGTTGCTTTAACTGACTATACTCTAATAAATTTTTTTCATGCTTTAATTTAATAGAAGATAAGCGCTCAATGCGTGCTTCTACTTTGTCAATTGCTTGCTCACAAACGCTAATCCATAATTTTTCTGATTGCTGAATTTCTGTCGTGGATGGATTGTGCTGACGCATAATACGTGCATATATTGCTTCTATTTGCTCAATCATTTCACTATAAAAATGACGCTCAACTCGCGTAGTTTGGAAAGTAGGATGCTCTATATCTTTTGCATATGGCGTAATTTGACGTAACAGCTTTCCAGCATTTTCACCAAAACTATGCGATAAATTCAATACATTCATCAATTGCAATAATAAGCGAACTTCTTCAAGATTAATAAGCTGTGAATCGATATTTTCTTTGACTTTTAGCGACTCCATATAGCGGCGATCGAAATGTTCAATTTCCCCTTTATGTTGCTCTACTAAATGGGCACTCGCATTTTCTTTTAAACTTTTAATATATCGGATTGCATGACTTCTTAGCTCCTCCATTGAAAGCATGTTGTCATTATCTTGTTGTGGTTTTCCTCGTTGAACATACGCAAATGCATCCACTTTTCGGGGCCATTTTGCTTCTTGGTTTTTTTCTGAGACATTGTAGCGTATATAAATTCCGTGCATTCCATATCCTCCAAGTCCATTTAACAAGTATCTCTAAAGACAATAAATCGAATACCACTTTTTTTCAAGTAATTTACCTTCAAAAATTTACTTATTTTGCAGACCTTATTTCTTGAATTGTTTTCCCTTCTGTAAATGCATGTATTGATTTTATTTTACCAAAAGAATAAAAATTTGCCCTTTCATATACTTTAGCGACTTGCTCATTAATAGGCAATAGCCAAAGATGTTCTAAGTTATTTTTAACAGCTTCTTTTTGAATATGTTGCAATACATAACCAATCAATCCTCTTCCACGATAGCTTTCTAATGTTGCGACACTTTCTATTCGACCTTGACGACCAGATAGAAACAAATTGGCCGTACAGCAAGCAACACCATCTATTTTTAATAAATAGTACGTAAAATGCGGTGAACAGTACATGTTTTCGAACGCCCTTTTTATTAAAGCAGGCTCACCAAATGTAGAGATAGTCATTTCTACTTCTAGTGCTTCTTGTACATTTGCATCTGTCACACGTTCAATGCGAATCGCTGGATTATGCGGTAATATAACAAATTCGCCATTCCAACACTGGATGTCATCCGTAAAAGACTCATATTGAAAACCATGTGATGATAATGCCTCCACACAGTGATGATTTTCCTCAACATTATATAAATACATTCTCGGAATTAACCCTTTTGAGAGATAGAATTGTTTTACATTAGTTAAAAATGTCTCTGCTTGCTCTACTCTCTTCCATATATGTGCATGGTTGGCGTCATAGTACATAGGCATTTCCTTATTGTAAAAAAATACTCCTTCCGGACACCGTTCCATCTCACTAAACTCATTGATATAGTCAATGTCTAACTGCATAATGTCTTGGAGCTTATGCATGTGTTGTTCCTCCTTCCAACCATTTAACATATAGAGCTTCTAGCTGTTGCTCCAATTTTTGACGTTGCTCTTTAGCAAGTGTAGGTTCTTTTAATTTAAATTCTACTTTTTCAATTTGTTCTTCAATTGGGAGTTCTTTATCACTGTGATCTTTTGTCTTTGTGCTGCTATCCACTTTTACTTCAGGCACTTGCTCAACGAGGGCATGCTTTGTTCTTGCCCATTCATAATCCCCTTCATATACATAAATCGTTTCTTGCTCAATCCATGCAATTTTTGTAAAGATTTTTTGTAAGAAGTAGCGGTCATGGGATACACCAATAATAGTACCTGTAAAGGATTCAAGGGTGTCTTCTAATACCTCTCTTGCTTCTATATCTAAATGGTTAGTCGGTTCATCTAAAATGAGTAAATTAATATCTTCATGCATTAATTGTGCGAGACGCAGACGCATCTTTTCCCCACCACTTAAGTCCTTCACTTTCTTAAAGACATCGTATCCATAAAACAGAAACTGTGCTAACAAATGACGTGCCTCTGCTTCTGATACGGATACACATTCCCGAAAGGCATCAATTAAACGAATAGCAGGATTTTCATGGTCAAATTGCTGCGATAAATATCCTATTTTTACACTACTACCTACTTTACACTCTCCTTGATTCGGTACAATCTCCCCTAACATCATTTTTAATAAGGTCGACTTTCCACTGCCATTATTGCCTACAATCGCGAGACGTTCTCCAAAATAGACCGATAGATGAATATTGTTAAATAATGGATTATCAAATGCATGACTTATCGCTGTCATTTGTATCACTTCTTTCCCACTACGTTCAGCCATCGTTAAGGCGAGATTCATTTTCTTTTTTGTGCAAGGTTTTTTAACTCGTTCTATACGATTCAGTGCCTTTTCCATACTTTTAGCACGGCGAAACAATGCGGCATTCGGTGGGTTCGCTTCATTTGCCCACTGTCTTAAACGTTTAATCGCTTCTTGCATCTTCTTAATTTTCTTTTGCTGTTCCTCATATTCAGCAAATTGCTGTTCAACTTTCGCTTCTTTCTGTGCAGTAAAATCATCATAATTTCCTGCATAGGTAAACGCCTCTCTATCCTCAATTTCAATGATTTTTTGCGCTACTTGATTCATAAATTGACGATCATGCGAAACAGCAATGACAATGCCAGCAAAGTGTTGTACATACTGTTCAAGCCACTCAATTGCTTGCATATCTAAATGATTGGTTGGTTCATCTAAAAGTAAAATAGATGGGTTACTTAAAAGCATTTGACCTAGCATTACCTTTGTTTTTTCGCCACCACTTATGCTTGCAAAGGGCACAGGAAGTAAAGATGTAATGTTCAGTCCATTTGCAATAGTAGCTAATTGCGCATCGACTTCATAGCCCCCCTGCAGCATAAATTGTTCCTGAACTTGACCATATTGTTGTAACACTTTGTCTGTACTATTCACTTGCATTGCCTGTTCCAGTGTTGTCATTTTTGCCTTCAGTTTGTAGATGTCAGCAAATGCTTCCTCCAGTACTTCTTTAACAGTAAGCAAAGGATAGCTTGGAATTTGGTGTAAGTAGCCAATAGTTGCTCCTTTACTTTTAATAATACGACCAGCATCAGGTGTATCGAGCCCTGCTAATAATTGCAGTAAAGTTGTTTTTCCACTACCATTCACACCAACAATCGCTACATGTTCCCCTTTATTGACTTCCAGTTGCAATCCTTCAAATAATACGTTTCCACCGATGATTTTTTGTATTTGTTCAGCCTTTATTTGCATTGTTTTTTCCTCCATGAAACGCGCGAAAAAACATCTCTAGACAACAAAAAAGACTGCTCAATTAACAAGCAGTCTTTTCCTTCAATATATGTGAAAAAGAATGGTTAATTCGCTACGTTTAGTATTTGATTTTGCTTAAAAATAGACAGACTTATCCCGTTGTTAGCAAAATCGAAAGTTTGAACACGTGTAAAATAAATAGCTATATCTATATTTCCACCTGTTCTCGTAGCGTTTAAATTCATTCCTTTTCACCTCCGTTCAAATTAGTTAGGTATAGCATACCATATTCCATATAATTTGGGAATGTTCAATTTCCACAACTGGAACAACCATCATTGCAAAATTCCACTATTTAGCAATGAAATAATCTAAATGTCACTAATTATATTTAATTTTGAAATATACAAATAGCGTAAGTAATTATATACTAGTAAAAATACAATGTTTTCCTGAAATACATACAATTACAGCAAGTTACTTTGCAATACTTGCTGTCTATTTATGTGGACAAAAACGTGGAGGGAATCTATGAAAAATTTAACGATGCAAATGAAAATGAGCTTATTGATTGTAACAGTTATTTTATTTGTTTTAATTGCTGTTGGTATTGTCAATACAAGCGAAATGAAAACGACCATTGAAGCAGAAAATAAAGCACGTCTTAGTCAAATCTATGATTTAAGTGTTTATAATTTAGATCAGGCATTACCTGGCGAATGGCATTTAAAAAATGGGGAGCTGTACAAAGGTGACGCTAAAATAGCAGAAGAAACTGCATTAATTGATAAATTAGGAGAATTATCCCACGCAGCTATTACTATTTTTGCTCAAGATACACGAGTTAACACGAATATACAGGTTGATGGACAACGTGCGATTGGCACAACTGCCGATCCTAAAGTGACAGAAGCAGTGCTTACACAAGGAAGTCTTTACAAAGGAGCAGCTGATGTAGTTGGCAAACCTTATTTTACACAGTATGGACCCATTCAAAATGCGAATGGAGAAACGATAGGTAT